>CAYGIB010000154.1:0-5279 GCA_964349735.1 uncultured Oscillospiraceae bacterium
TGTAAAAAATATTTCTCGACCCGAAAATGTATACGAGATGGTCGGCAGCGAGGTTCTTTTCGCGTCGGTTCTGCTGATACTCTGCTTCATAAAGGGCATTTTCCCGGAGATTAACGGCGAGGAAAAATTTATGGACTTCGCCTTTCTCAATTCGCTCATAAGAACGGATTCCCTGCCGGCTCCGGATCCGTGGCTCGCCGGAGAAAGCATCAATTACTACTACTACGGACAGTACATATATTCTTTTATCGCCAAGCTGAACGGCATTAAGCCGGGTATCGCATATGTTCTGTCCATGTGCTCCAGCATCGCAATTGCCTTTTCGATGGCGTGCGCTCTGGGTAAAATGTTCTTTGAAGGTGCCGTAAAGAAAGGCCTTCACGCTCCGTCGTTCTTGCGCTTCGGTACCGGTATTCTATCCGGCCTGGTCGTCTGTATCATGGGAAACTCGCACTCGTTTTTCTACGATGAGAAAAGCATCGGAAATAAGCTTCTGCTTTTTTTCGAAAAGCTCGGCGCGAGGGTCGGCGAAACCGATGCTTTCTTTTACCCGAATTCGACTCGCTATATCGGTCACAATCCGGACTTGAAAGCCCTGGGAATCTTGGAAAAAGGCGATTATACGATTCACGAATTTCCCTTCTATTCGTACCTGATCGGCGATTTGCACGCGCACGTCGTTTCGATGATGATTGTCCTTCTGATCGTCGCTTTATTATTCGTTTTTGTATTCCGTGATGTTCATGCGGATCCAAACGATGCTCCGACCATTGATGTTGTTACCCTCAAGCGCTCAAAGGACGCAAGCCTTAAGATTTCTGATCAGCCGGATTCAATTCTCGGCAAACTCAAAATTCTCCTGACTCCGGAAAATCTGGTCCGGAGGAGCTCGATCGAGCGAACCCATCTAATGACTCCGGAAATCATTGTAACGGCGATTCTTCTAAGCCTCTGTACCATGTGCAATTACTGGGACTTTCTCATCTACTTCGTCTTCTCCTCGATGGCATTGCTCATCTATCACGCACTTTCTTCAAGACGTTTCGCGTCGGCTGTCGGGTTTATTGTTTTCGCGATTCAGATTGCAATGATTCTCGGAGCTTATTTGAAGCTCTCCAAAGATCCGTTGACACACGTCGGAGTACAGCTTCTTATCTTTGTCGTTTGTACCGTACTTACCACGCTGACACCCACTGCGCTTACCCGAACCGGCATGGGGATGTCTTTTCTCTTTTCGTCTGCTCTCGTGCTGTCTCTGCCCTTCCAATCGCGATTCGAGATGATTTCCAACGCCATCGGCCGCGTCGAAATCCGGACTGCGCCGTTCCAGTTCTTTATCCTCTGGTTTGTTCATATTCTTTTCTCCGCGATTCTCATTATTCTGGTAATTAAGGACGGCGCTCCCTCGGTTCCCAGGAAACTGAAGAGAAAGCCGGACTATGTCGAGCAAAGGGACCCGAAGAATTTTTCGAATTCGTTCTCCCGATTCCTGGGCACCCGCAACCGGGCGGACGTATTCGTGTGCGGAGTGGCGATTGTCGGTATGCTGATGCTCTTGGCACCCGAGATCATTTATGTCCGGGACATCTACCAGGGCGACTATGACCGAACGAACACCATGTTCAAATTCGCCTTCGCGGCCTTTATTCTCCTTTCGCTGGTCCTCGGATATTCGCTGTTTCGGCTTTTTTCGCATCAAAAGAGAAACGGTGACCGATCGGCACTCTGTGTCTTTCTGTCGCTTGTCCTCGCCTTGCTTCTTTTTGTCCCGGGGCATTATACCAAGCTCTCGCTATTGCAGCGCACCGGAGACATTACTATGGATGCCTATCGCGGATTGGACGGAACCGAGGCACTTCGTTCCCGCATCAGTCCGCAACTTGCGGGCAGTGAAGGAAATCTCCTTCCCTATGCCGAAGCCATTGACTATTTGAACCGGAATGTACAAGGCACTCCGGTCATCTGCGAAGCATACGGGTACAGCTACACAGACCACTGTGTCGTCTCCGCGTATACGGGTCTGCCCACGATTTTCGGTTGGCTGACGCATGAGTGGCTTTGGCGCTTTCAGGGCATCGTCAATGAAGAAGGACTGCTTGTTCAGAACCCCGAGAAGCCTGATCTGTGGGAAGATATCATCAACCCCCGCCACCTGGCTGTCGATACCATCTACACATCAACGGACGCTTCTGCCGTGCGCGATTATCTGGACCGGTACCAAGTGCAGTACATTATCGTCGGAGAGCTTGAACGCAGCCGGTACGGCGCCGTCAGTGAAACAATGATCCAATCGATGGGAGAGATTGTCTTCTCCACTTCCGGACTCTACATCGTGAAGGTGCTTCCCTGAATGCTTGAGTAACTTTTACGCGACTTCTCTTTTCTGACTGCTTCCGCAAATGACCCGCGACTTGCTCGATTGACCGAATCGAAAAACGGCATCGAAAAGCCGGCGCTCTTGACAGCGCCGGCTTTTGCGTTCAATGAAAATCTGTGACTCGGATTATGAGAAATCCAGCTGCGTGAAGCGAAGAACTTTGGGAATCTTCTTAAATGCTTCAATTCGATCTTCCGGCACCGGCTGATCGATTGCGATAAACGATTGAGCTTTTCCGGAGCCCGGCTTTCTTCCCCAGTGCATACTGCCGATGTTGATATCGAGTTCACCGAGCAAGCTTGCGACCTTCCCGATAATACCGGGAACGTCCTCGTTTTGCATCGCGATGACAATCGGAGCAAGTTCAAAGTTCATCTGATAACCGAAGAACGACACCAGGACCTCGGTACCTAAGCCAAAGACGGTGCCGCTCAAGATTAGCTCACGGTCGTCCTCCGTGCAAAAAGTTACGCTGACCAGATCGTTATAACGGTCGATATGCGTTGTCTTGCTCTCTTTCACCTCGATACCGCGCTCCTCAACCGCTTTCCTGACGTTGACAAAGCTGATGCGGTCCGGAGTCACCGAAGAGAGAAATCCCTTGAGTACCGATAGTGTAAGAACTCCCGTCTCCTGATCGGCGAGTTCGCCGCAATAGCAAACTTCGATTCTCTTGACCGGTGTCTTTTCCGCTTGGAAATACGT
Source organism: uncultured Oscillospiraceae bacterium (assembly GCA_964349735.1). Classification (GTDB taxonomy): domain Bacteria; phylum Bacillota; class Clostridia; order Saccharofermentanales; family Saccharofermentanaceae; genus JAAYCT01. The sequence goes on from CAYGIB010000154.1 coordinate 3,083, forward strand.
GCGGCCAAGCTTCTCGCAAAGCGATGCGTACGGCTTCAGAATCGCCATATTACCGGAACAGCTCGGCATATTGATCGCAGCGACCAGCTCGCCCTCCAGGGCCTTGGCGACCAGCTCCGTAACAGCGGTGCCGACATTATGGTTCGCTTCATGAGAAGATGCTCCAAGGTGCGGGGTGCAGACGAAGTTGGGGAGATCCAGAAGCGGGTGCTTGTAGTTTTGCTCCCCGGGTTGCTTATCGTATGAAGGCTCCTTGTCGAAAACATCAATGCCTGCGGATGCGACCTGACCCGATTGCAGCGCTTCTGCCAATGCGTCCTCGTTCACCAGCCCCCCGCGGGCGGCGTTTACGATGCGAACACCCTTCTTGCACTTCTTAAGGCCCTCGGTGTCGAGCATGTTATAGGTTTCCTTGGTCTTCGGAGCATGAAAAGTAATAAGGTCCGATACGGCCAGCAAATCGTCCAGAGTACAGCACTTCCTGGCCCCTACTCGCTCAAACTTCTCCGTCGGAATATACGGATCATATGCGACGACGTCCATACCGATTCCCTTGAGTTTTCTGGCGACAATCGAACCGATGCGGCCCAAACCGATGATTCCGGCGGTCTTTCCCTCCAGCTCGTTGCCGATCATCTGCGCGCGCCGGAAGTCGTCCTTTCTGGAAGCCTCGTTGGCATAGCAGATATTTCTGAACACGGCAAAGGCCAGTCCGACCGCAAGCTCCCCGGCCGCCATGATGTTGGCCTCGGGGGTGTTTATAGCAATAATGCCCTTTTCGGTGCATGCGTTGACGTCAATATTGTCGGTACCGTTTCCGGCGCGTCCAACGACTTTCATATTCTTGGCTCTCGATATGAGATCCTTATTGACCTTGGTCACGCTTCTTACGATCAGTCCGTCGTAGGGTTCAACAATATCTTCGATTTCCGTCTGCGACAGGCCCAGCCTCTCATCGACCTCAAAACCCCGGTCCTTCAAATACTGAACCGAGTCCGCCGCAATCTTTTCGGTAATTAATATTCTCATAGAATACCTCCTTTTCGTATGCTTCCTCTGATTACTTGTTTGATGTCAGCTCGGCAATCACTTCGTCGAGATTACTGAGCATATCGTCCATCTCCTCGATGGTCATGTCTGCCATGTGTGCGATTCGGAAGGTGATGTCCTTCAGCGCACCGTATCCGTTGGACAATTGAAAGCCTCTTCTTCCCATCGCTGCGTTGAGTTTCGAAAACTCGACCTCGAACGTGTTCTTTAAACAGGTAACGGTGACAGACAGATGTTGCGGATTCGAATAAAGCTCACAATTCTTCCGTCCCCATTCCCACACACGGGATGATAAGGCGAGATGTCTTCTATATCTCGCCGAGAGGCCCTCCTTCAATATGCGATCCAATTGGTAGTCCAGTGCGAACATATGAGCGATGGAAGGAGTCGACGGATACTGGTACGGCTTCTCCTTCACGAACTTATAGAGCTCAACATAGTCAAAATACAGTCCCCGGTTCGGAATTCCTTCCGCCTTAGCAATCGCCCGATCCGTTACCGACGCGATGGACATGCCGGGAGGAAGCCCCAAGCATTTCTGCGTCGAGGTGATGCAAACATCGATTCCGAGCTCATCCACGGGAATATCGTCTCCGCCCATCGAGCTGACTGTATCCACGCACAGAATCACTTCCGGAAAATCCTTAAGAACTTCCGAAATCTCCTTCATCGGGTTTCTTACACCGGTGGAAGTCTCATTCTGCGTAATCGTGATCAAATCGTATTTCCCGGTCTCAAGCGCCTCTCGAACCATTTGCGGTGTAGTCGGCTGACCCAATTCCGAGCGAAAAAGATCTGCGGGCACTCCGTTGGCTGTGCACATCTTGTACCACCGATCTCCGAATGCACCGATGGAAAACACCGCCGCACGCTCCCGGGTAAAACACCGAACCGCACCCTCCATCAGACCGCTTCCGGAAGAAGTGGACAGAATAACCGTGTTGTTCGTGCGCAATACCTGCTGCAGTTTCTCGGAAACGCTCTGCTGCAAAGCCGACGCATCCTTAGACCGGTGTCCGATCATCGGTGTGGACATCTTTGCGAGTACCTCCGGTAAAACGTCAACCGGTCCGGGAATGAAGAGTTTCTTGTGCATATCTTAAACCTCCAGATATTGTCCGGAATTATCCCTACGATTGTATACGGA
>CAYGIB010000155.1:0-5234 GCA_964349735.1 uncultured Oscillospiraceae bacterium
GACTGCGCGTGTTACGGTATTCCCCTTGCTTATGTAACCGAATACATACAGTGAATCGAAAGGTCTCCCGTCCGAATCGAAAAGCGCCTGGTTATCGACCGCCGACCCGCCGTACCATACCCCCGCATCCACGGGGTCGTATTCTCCGGCAAAGCTCGTCGCCCAGCCGGATCCGTAAGTCTCCCAAAGCAACATATTATTATCAATATCCGAAGGCGATCCGACCGCAATCCATGCCGGTTCCCAGTAACAAACGCCAATCCCCGCTTTACCGATTCCGGCAACCGCAGCCATGACATCCCGGAGGAAATTCGCCTGTCCCTGTATGGTGGCCGGATAATCGCCCAGATCGGACTTCCGGGAAACCGTATTGTCGTGTCCGTCCGTGTCTTCAAGCGTATAGGTATACGCGGTCTCGATAATCATTACTTTCTTCTTGTAGGTGTCCGCGATGTCCTTAAGAAGCGCGGTCACATTTTCGAGCGTCCCATGCCAGTAGGGATAGTACGAGGACGCAAACACGTCGTAATCGACCTCATAGCGATCTAAGTTAAATGAATACGCCGCATATCGGTTCTCTGTTTCGGGGTTGGAGAAGTGTATCGCAATTAGTATTTTCACCTTGGCGGACTTCGCGGCCTCGCGAACCGCCTTACTTCCGGAACTCAGAAGCTTTGCCATATCCGCCCATGCTGTAACGCCCGCGATTCCGTTATTGATCTCGTTTCCGATCTGAACCATGCCCACATCGGCACCGTTTGCGATTAATTGAGTCAGGCAGTCCTTCGTAAAATCGTAAAGGGCAATTTCTTTCTGCGCAACACTCATTCCCTCCCACGCCTTCGGGGACATCTGTTTTCCCGGGTCGGCCCAGAAGTCGGAATAATGAAAATCAACGAGCAGCTTCATTCCCTGCGCGGCTGCACGCTTGCCGATTTCAATCGCTTTAGTCAGGTCATTCGTGCCTCCGCCATAGCCTTTGCCTTGACTGTCGTAAGGGTCGTTCCAGATCCGCACGCGAATGCAATTGACGCCCGCTTCCTTGAGTGTAACGAAAATATCCTGAGGATTTCCTTCACGATCCTTATACACCACGCCGCTTTGCTCCAGCGCAATGACGGATGAGATATCTACGCCCCGGATAAAATCTTGAGTCGTCGAGGGAATCTTCTTGATGAAAATGCCGACCGGCGGAGGATTCAGATGATCGGTTCCGCACGCGGAAAGACCGAAAGCTGAACCGGCAAATATGACTGCAATAAAAAAGGAAAAGATTCTGCTTCTCATTTGTCGTTCCTTGCCGTTAGAAGACCGCCGGGAGGATTGGTAATCAATGAGTCCGCATGAAAATGAAATCGCGATTTAAATAATCAGTTGCTTGACTGTCAAAGAATAATGACTAATGCGCAACCGCTTGCGCTTAAGGTCATAGTACACCGATTCATATTTTCTGTCAACCAGCACAATATCATTCCGCGCAACAGCGAATCGGTCGTTGATTTTATCAAATTCACAATTTCTGTTGCGCTATGTTGCGCATTACTCTTGAATCTATTTTGTGAAACAGACCGTTCAGAGGTTTCTGATGATTCGTCGTATTTTACTCATCGAGAGATCATTGGGGTGTACAAATATACCACGCGGCTCTTTTATCGACATCGACCACCCTCACATCCTGAAAACACGCATTCATCTCGGCAACACAGTTTCTCATCTCGTCTTCGGCGACCTTAATGAAATGAAAATAGTCTCCTCTTTCAAACCACTCAACCAGAGAAATCACCCAGGAGCGATTTGCATTGTAGTCGTAAATAACGACCCGGTCCTTTGTGACCCGACTCATCTCCGCGTACATCCTTTGCCGATCGCTCTTTAACATCCCATGCGCAACAAAAGAGGCCATTGAGATATCAAAGGTCTTGTCCGCAAATGGAAGCGTCTCCACGACGTCGGCAGACATGAAGGTGATGTCCCTGTTTTCCTGCTGTTTGCGGGCGATTCTCAGCATTTTCTCCGCCGGATCGATCCCGGTGACCGATAGGCCCTTTTCGCGCAACACGGAGCACAGCGCACCGGTACCGCATCCGACATCAAGAACCGTGTCGAACGTGCTTAAATCCAGGTCGCACGCGACCCCTGAAATAACGCGCCGGAAGGACTTTTTCTGGCTTTTATAGAAAAGGGCATAAATCGGCGCAATCGCGTTGAATAGAAAATTACTGTACTTTTTGCCCATGCTCTCCCCTTCACGCAACTTCCCGAGAACGTCATTTCCTTTTTCGATAATTTACTTAGACTTTCGCAGACTGCGTATGTCATTTCACAAAACCATCATACCAAAGCATACACCGGTCCGGAGAAACAAATCCTTGCACCAACAAAAATAGCGAGCGAATCTCTTTTGCCTTTCAGAAACGATCGTATATGATATAGTAATAAAGTACTATTTGAAGTAATGAAGTCAATCATATATCCGTGATCCAACAAGCAAGTGAGGATACCCATGATAAACTCGACCGAACTCCAGGAAAAGACCTACCTCAAAGAGATTCTTCGGATGCTTCAAGTCACCCGCGAGACTTTGGAGCGGCAAATCGACAAGTATGACGATGAAATCCAGGAAGGCAAGGACTACATCTGGGGGAGCAAGGCCGACTTGGACGGGGCCGAAAAGGCGTTTAACCGGATGGTCATTCACCAGAACGTCGCATCCGGAGAGCAGACTCTGGCCGAACTGCGGCGAGTGGATCGACTGATCGAGTCGCCCTACTTCGGAAGAGTCGATTTTCTCCCGGACGATCAGAAGGAAACTCAGGAGTGCTACATCGGCCTTCACACCTTCTCCGAGAAGGCCGGCGGCGACATCCTCATTTATGACTGGCGCGCGCCGATCTCGTCGCTTTTCTATGATTTCGAAAAGGGACCTGCAGTCTATGTCGCACCGGCAGGCGTCATCACCGGAGACATCTCACTCAAGCGCCAGTACAAGATTCGCCGGGGCATCATGGAATATATGCTCGAGAGCGATATCAACATCGACGATGACATCCTGCAAAAGGAACTCAGCCAAACGACAAACGAGAAAATGAAAAATATCGTGGTGACGATTCAGCGCGAACAGAACGCGATTATCCGAAACGCAACCGCGAATACGCTGATTGTCCAGGGTGTCGCCGGATCCGGAAAAACCTCCATCGCTTTGCACCGTGTCGCTTTTCTTCTGTACCGGAATTCTGAAACGCTTCGCTCCGATAATATGATCATTATCTCGCCCAACAAGGTTTTCGCGGACTATATTTCCAACGTCTTGCCGGAGCTCGGTGAGGATAACATTCAGGAAATCGACATGACGGAAATCGCACAGGATCTGCTCGAGGACGATATTATTTTTGAGTCGTTCAGCGGGCAGGTTGATTTCTTGATCCACGACGCCGGCGAAAAGGACCTCGAGCGCTTCCGCTATAAGGCGACGACCGCCTTCGTCGAAGAGCTGCATGCGTATCTTCACGACATGATCCAGAACGGATTTCTTGCGGTCGACCTGGATATTGACAAGATTCATATCCCGGCCAAAGACATACAGGAAATCTTTCATAAGCTTCGCCATCTGCGTCTCAAGGAACGTCTCGAGATGACCGCCAACCATCTGATCATTCGATTCAATACCAGAAATGACACGCGCCTGGATTCGGCCCTCGCCCGGAAAATTAAAGGCGAGGTAATCCGGATGTTCCCCTATACGGATGCCTTTGATTTGTATGCCAGTTTTTATAGTCAATCCGGGAAGGAGAAGCTTTTCAAGCACAAGAAGGGCCAACCACTCTCTTATGAGGACGTCTTCCCGCTTATTTACACAAAGCTGCATTTTGAAAAGAGTACAGCGTATAATCGTATTGAGCACCTTTTGATCGACGAGATGCAAGACTATACCCCGATTCAATATGCGGTAATCCGTAGACTATTCCCGTGCAAAAAGACGATTCTCGGGGACATCAATCAATCGGTAAACCCTTATACTTCGACAACGGTTGAAATCATAAGCAGGTTTTTTGCCGGTTCCGAGACGGTCAAACTCCTACGGAGCTATCGCTCCACCATGGAAATCACCGATCTGGCACAACGAATTTCCAGAAACGAGGAGCTGATCCCCGTTGAAAGACACGGACAGGAGCCGGAAATTCATGTCTTAGAATCTGAAAAAGAGGAGCAGCGTCTCATCCGCAAACTAATCCAGGAGCACCAGCAATCCGAATACCAGTCGCTGGGCATCATTTGCAAAACCACGAGGCAGGCCGAGAAGCTCCACTTTGCACTCCGAGAAAAGATAGATGATCTCATTTATTTGGATTTTGACAGCAAGGAATATCGCGACGGAATCATCGTCACATCCGCACATATGGCCAAGGGCCTCGAGTTTGACCAGGTCATCGTCCCGCACGTCAGCCGAAACACCTATCATACCCATCTCGACCGGAGTCTTCTCTACATCGCATGCACCCGCGCGATGCACCGGCTTGATTTGACGTGTCACGGCGAGGTCACGGAGTTTCTGAGCGAGTAATAGGAATCGTCAATGTCCCGCACTTGACGCTGCCGAGGCGGCTGCAGCGGTCGTCGCCGCAGAAGTCGCCATCATGATGAGAATGGCTATATACTGATTAATAACCATCGCGGCAACGCCGTCGGAGACCGCGGGAATTACTGCATCGCTGCCTTCTACCGTTGCATGAGACAAAGCAACAAAGGAAGACGCGAACAAAATCAACTCGATCTTGTTCACCGACCATGCCCCGAGGCCCTTTTGCTTGCGCATGTATTTATACGCTTCGACGACTTCATCCGCCAGTGTGTCGGCATCCGCACCCAGCAACGCCAAAAGACCCAGCAAGGGGTATGTGAAATCCCGGTCGAGTCGAAACTTCCGTTGACGAAAGGCATCACGCAACAACAGGACCCGCTCCGTATTACCCGCTCTCGCATTGCCCATCAACAGAACCTGAGCAATCGCCTGCGATCCCATTGAATAATGAATCTTCGGCTTCATTTCCTTGTGCATTTCCTCCATACGCAGGAGCCCCGATTCGACATCGACGCCGGATAAAGCGAGCAGTGCAACGGCAATATAATCGCGCGAGCCCGTGATGAAAAAGTGCCGTGCCCGCATTCCGTTATAGAAAGCCCTCGCCCGCGCAACCACCGCGGTGAGATCGTCTTCACCGGACTCAATCGCAATT
>CAYGIB010000156.1:0-5159 GCA_964349735.1 uncultured Oscillospiraceae bacterium
TTTCCCATACCTTACGCAGGTCGCCGTCGGGAAGCTGGATCGTCTGCCTATTTTCGGTTCTGATTATCCGACGAAGGATGGAACCGGCGTACGTGACTTTATACATGTGATGGACCTGGCCGAGGGTCATGTTTCGGCTGTTCGGAAGTGTATCCAGGATTATGGTGTTCAGGCCTTTAATCTGGGCACCGGTAAGGGCTATTCCGTGCTGGAGGTCATTGCAGCGTTTGAGGAAGCGACCGGCCGCGAAATTCCCCGGTATTTTTGCCCTCGGAGAGAAGGAGATGTGGCGGTATCCTATGCATCCACCAAGAAGGCGGCTACAGAACTTCGTTGGAGGTCGAGGCGCGACCTTAATGAAATGTGTCAGGATGCCTGGAACTGGCAAAAGCTGAATCCACAGGGTTACTGACGACATAAGGAGGATTGAATGCGGGGTTATTCCCGCTGTTGAATTATGCAACAAACCACCCGACCCCGAAATGACAAAGGATCCCCTAAATCATCGAGCGTAGCGGGTAAGGTACGTCTTACTTTATATATTGCTTTGCTTGTTGCCGTTTCTGTCGCCTCGTTTTTACTCGGAGCCGTTTTCGCCTATAAAGACCACTTGCTCAGTCTTCCTGTTTATGTTCCGACAGACGTCGAAGCGACGATGATCAACGAGGAAGGTTCAATTGTAAAAATCTCGGAAGTAATTGCTGCCGAAACGACTACAATTGTGATACCGGAATACGAGCATATTCACAATATTCTGTTGATCGGTGTGGACAGCCGGTCTAAATCCTATTCGACGAGCGGCGCCGGAAGTCGTGCGGATGTCATCATGATTTTAACGATAAACGAGAAGGACAGCTCGATTAAACTAATGTCTGTCGCGCGCGATTCATATGCATATATTCCGGGCTATAGCGATCCTCAGAAAATTAACGGAGCGATGACCTACGGCGGGCCCGATCTTCTAATGGCTACACTTGAAAATTCACTGAGAATTCATCTCGACGAATATGCATTCATAAATTTTTATCACATGGAAAAAGTCATCGACACGGTGGGTGGAGTATATGTGCATGTTTCCGAAGCGGAGAGAACCGAGCCGGGCGGACTCAATTCAATCATTGAAGGCGATAATATTGAAAGGCAATTGGATCCTGGTACCGGTCTCGTTGAGCAGGCAGGATCTCAACGTTTGAGCGGGAGACAGGCCGTTGCGTATTCCAGAATAAGATATGTCGGAAACGGAGATTTTGACCGGTCAAAAAGACAGGTAGAGGTATTGCAAAGCCTACTGTCTCAATTTTCCAAGCTCTCCGTTAAGGGTCAGGCATCAACGGTTGAGAAGGTTCTCCCGCATGTTATGACGAATATCTCCGATGAGAAAATAGAATTTTATGCCTTTTCGTTTTTGGCTCAATTGGAATCTCCGAAATTCATCTACCAAAAGCTTCCGATTGAAGGCTGTTACAATTCTGGAATGTACAGCGATTTTATGAAGGGACAGTGGAGTATTCGTCCCGATTGGAACAGCATGATTCCTCTTGTTCAAGAATTCATTTTCGGCGAGACCTATCCTTATGACCCGGTTCGGACGATTCCCAAGGCACCGGATGATTTGGATGAGTAATCATATGAAAAGATATTTTCCGAGCAATTATATCCAATAAATGATTAGCGGAGTTGGAACTTGATATCTGGCTGTTTTCATTTTTGCATATATTCATTTTTGTTCGTCAAGAACACTTCGGATTGAAACCGACATCTTGACACATGGGCAGAATCGTCTTATATTATGTATTGCGTTAGCACTCGACGACTGTGAGTGCTAAATCATCATCAAACATTAAGGGAGGAATTGAAATGACGATCAAACCGCTGGGTGACAGAGTTGTGATTAGGATGTTGGAGGCTGTCGAAACAACAAAGAGCGGAATCGTTCTGGCCGGAGCTGCGAAAGAGAAGCCGCAGGTTGCCGAGGTATATGCCGTCGGTCCCGGTGGACTCGTAGACGGAAAAGAAGTGAAAATGACGCTCTCTGTCGGAGATAAGGTTCTCATCAGCAAATATGCAGGTACCGAAGTCAAGATAGACGGTATCGAGTATACGATACTGCGTCAGAGCGACATACTGGCAATTGTAGATTAATTCAAAATATTCATAGGTGGAGGTGAAGATATATGGCCAAGGAATTAAAATATTCTGAGGATGCGAGAAAAGCACTTGAAATCGGTGTAAACAAGGTTGCGGATACCGTGCGTATCACCTTGGGTCCGAAGGGAAGAAATGTAGTCCTGGATAAGAAGTACGGAGCACCCCTCATCACAAATGACGGTGTTACAATCGCCAAGGAAATTGAGTTGCCGGATCGTTTTGAGAACGCGGGAGCTCAACTGGTTAAGGAAGTTGCCTCAAAGACCAATGATGTGGCCGGAGACGGAACCACAACCGCCACGCTTCTTGCACAGGCAATCATTCGAGAAGGATTGAAAAATGTTGCGGCTGGAGCCAACCCGATTATCTTGCGCAAGGGAATACAGATGGCCGTTGAGAAGGCCGTAGAGTTCTTAGCTCGTGAAGCCAAGAAGGTCAATGGTTCTAAGGACATCGCTCGGGTCGCATCGATTGCGGCGAGCGATGATTATATCGGCGAGCTGATTGCGCGTGCGATGGAAATGGTCTCCTCGGACGGTGTCATTACCGTGGAAGAATCCAAGACAATGGGAACCGAGCTTGAGGTCGTAGAGGGAATGCAATTCGACAGAGGATATCTGTCATCTTATATGTGCACGGATATGGATAAGATGGAAGCCGTTCTTGATGATCCGTACATATTGATTACAGACAAGAAGATTACCAATATCCAGGATGTTCTGCCCTTGCTTGAAAAGGTCGTTCAACTGGGGAAGAGACTCGTGATCATCGCAGAAGACGTCGAGGGTGAGGCATTGGCGACCTTAATCGTTAACAAGCTTCGTGGCACGTTCACTTGCGTTGCGGTGAAGGCACCCGGCTTCGGTGACAGAAGAAAAGCGATGCTTCAGGATATAGCAATCCTTACGGGCGGTCAGGTCATTACGGAAGATCTGGGGCTCGAACTGAAGGAAACCGAGATTGAGCACTTGGGAAAAGCCCGCCAGGTCAAGATTGACAAGGAGAATACGATTATCGTCGACGGAGCCGGAGACGATGCGGAAATTAAAGCCAGAGTCAATCAGATTCGCAAGCAAATTGATGATACAGCCTCAGACTTCGATAAGGAAAAGCTTCAGGAGCGACTTGCCAAGCTCTCGGGCGGCGTTGCGGTCATTAAGGTCGGAGCCGCGACGGAAACCGAGATGAAGGAGAAAAAGCTCCGCATCGAGGATGCTTTAGCTGCGACGAGAGCCGCCGTTGAGGAAGGAATCGTTCCGGGCGGCGGAACCGCATACATCAACGCAATCCCCTCCGTTAAGGAACTCTTGATCGATTCATCCGGAGATATTCAGACGGGTATCCGTATCATTGTAAAGGCTCTTGAAGAGCCGGTCAGACAAATTGCGGCCAACGCCGGTCTGGATGGAAGCGTAATTTGCGAAAACATCAAGAATCAGACCGTCGGAATCGGTTTTGATGTTCTGACGGAGAAGTATGTCGATATGTATGAAGTAGGAATTGTCGATCCGGCGAAGGTTACGCGATCTGCGCTACAAAACGCAGCATCGGTTTCCGCCTCGCTGCTAACCACGGAGGCAGTTGTGTGTGATATTCCTGAGCCGGAGCCTCCGATGCCCAATCCCGGCGGCGGTATGTATTAATTCTTGTACGAACGGTCAGAAAGCCGGTGCGGCAATTGCCTCACCGGCTTTTCTTTGTTTATTATCGATATCGTTTCTTTTGACATTGAAATAAGTTATGATTATTCTGTAAACGCAATTTTGGACGCTGATGAAGAGTTGAGACTCGAGAGGTGAGACTCGTATGAAGGATATTTTCTTGGAGAAAATCATTACGCGCAAGAAGGGGCCGTTCGAGTTCTTTATTTCGTTTATGATTATACTTACACTCATTACAATCATTGTCATTTTGAATATTTTGGCAATTGGTTTAATACCACAGCTGCTGGGCTTATCGTTTCTCATATCGTTTGGATTGATTTATCTTGCATATCGTCTTTTTACATCACTCAATACGGAGTATGAATACTCCGTAACCAATGATGAGTTTTCCGTAGACCGAATCATCGCCAAAAGAAAGAGAAAACAAATCTACTCATCGAGTTGCAAAGCGTTCGAACGGGTTGCGCCGATTTCTGATTCGGGATATGTGGGGAAACTGGAATCAGCCAAGGCCTTTTTGGATTTTTCTTCCGGTGGACCGAGAGAATTGACTTGGTATATCTCACTGAGTCAAAGTGGCGTCAATAAGGTCATCCTTATCGACTATGATGAGCGGTTTATTGAAGTATTTCGTCGGTATAATCCCAAAAGTGTTGTGGCAGTTACGACTGAGAAAACGGAGGTTTAAAGGATGAGCGAGGTTAAGGAGTCTCCCAAAAAGAGTTTCAAGTTCACGCTCGCCGAGAAGTCATGGATGCTCTATGACTGGGCGAATTCGGTTTATGCGACCAATATCATGGCGGCAATTTTCCCGATTTACTTTGTGGCCGTTGCCGGTGATGGCGGAGACCGTATGTGGGCGTTCGGATCATCAATCGCTACTCTGGTGGTTGCATTACTCGCTCCGGTTCTGGGTGCCCTGGCAGATTTTCGTGGAATGAAGAAAATATTTCTTTGCGTATTTATCGGAATCGGAACTCTGTTTACACTGACGATGGCTCTTACGGACAACTGGAAACTAATGCTGGTCGGGTATATTCTTTCATACATTGGATTTACCGGAGCGAACCTTTTTTATGACTCATTCTTAACGGATGTCACCACGAAGGAGAGAATGGACAAGGTATCGTCATTCGGGTTTGCTTTAGGTTATGTGGGTGGCAGTACGATTGCTTTTCTAATTTCCTTGGGCTTTATGTTCGTTCTGGGATTTGATAATCCGTTGGGGGTTAAAATCGCAGTCCTGATCACCGTCATATGGTGGGCGGTGTTCAGTTTACCGATCATTCTTAAGGTAAAACAAGTGCATTACATCGAAGCTTCACCGAAGGGTGTCGTCGCAGATAC
>CAYGIB010000157.1:0-5144 GCA_964349735.1 uncultured Oscillospiraceae bacterium
GTCGTTATCATGCGTACCCGAATACGCGACGCAGGATCGTGAGTAGTTATGCGGGCGGTGTTTGTTGTCCTCCTCATCGTCAAAGCCGAATTGAAATATTCGCATTCCGGGAAAACCCGTCGAGTCGAGAAAAGCTTGGAGATCCTCCGTCGCTTCGCCCAAATCTTCGGCAAAAATCGGCGGTTCGGGAAAGTCCAGTTGCAGTCGATCGAAAAAGACCTGACCCGGCCCTGTCTCCCATATCCCGACGATGGCATCTTCTCGATTGGACGCTACGCTCCAATAAGAGCTGAATCCCCGGAAATGATCAATTCTCACGAGATCATAGAGCTCGAAATTATTTGAAAGCCGGTTCCGCCACCACCTGTAATCCTCATCGGCATGCGCCGTCCAGTCATAGAGCGGGTTCCCCCATAACTGACCCTTTTGCGAAAAATAATCCGGCGGTACTCCGGCTACGTTAAGAAAACGCAGTTGATCGTCGATTTGAAACAATTTCCGATGGGCCCAAACATCGACGCTATCTCTCGAGACATAGATCGGAATATCGCCGATGACGCTAATCCCGAGACTGTTGAGTTCTTTCTTGAGCGCACTCCATTGTGTAAAGAAAAGATACTGCACAAATGCGTAGTAGAGATACTCCTCGCGGTATCGGTCCCGGACTGCAGCCAGCGAATACGGGTCATGGCGACGCAAATCCTCATCCGTCCACTCCCACCACGGGCTTCCGTCATTCATTTTTTGAATCAATAGAAAGAGAGACAAATCCTGGACCCATTCGTGATCCGCGATAAAGTCCTCGATTTCCCTGCGCGTATCAACGGAGATTCGGCCGAACGCCTTACGCAGGAAAATCGCGCGCCGATCACGGCATCGTCCGAAATCCGTACTCCGGGGATTGCTTTTCGATTCCAGTTCGCACCGTTCCTCCTCGGTCACCCAACCCCGTTCAACCAACTCCCCGGGATTGATAAACATCGGATTACCGGCAAAGGCGGACACGCTCATGTACGGGGAATTTCCTGATCCGGGAATCGAAAAAGGCAGCACCTGCCAATAGGAAACACCCGCTTTGACAAGTATGCGAGCAAAGTTCAACACTTCCGGTCCGAAGCAACCCACTCCGTACGGTCCGGGAAGGGATGAGATATGGAGTAGAACGCCGCTTCCGCGCCTCATCACTATTCGTCCTCGACATTTCGAATGTATACCAGAGTAACCTGGGGATTTTTCTCGTTAATTCGCTCCTCACTCTCGATTCCGTCGATAATGCGAATCATCTGAGAAAGCTTCGAAAAGCCGTAGTTTCTGGAGTCAAAAGACGGCCTCTTCTTTAAAACCAAGCTGCCGACCGCTCCGAGGAACGCCCAGCCCTTATCATCCGCCAGGTCGGATATAGACGAGGCAATCAAATCAATGGTGTCGCTGTCAATCGGTAGAATCGACCGGGCGGTCTCATCGCTGTTCCTGTCTTCCTTATGGTCTTTACCGGCTCTGGCGGGTATAGACCCCTTGGACTCTACTGTTGGTTTGTCTTCCGGGCGCGCTCCGAGTATTTCTAAATATATAAATCGGTCGCACGCCGCAATAAAAGACGAAGGTGTCTTTTTCTCACCGATTCCGTATACTATTTTTCCCGCTTCCCTGAGTCGGGTCGCCAATCGTGTGAAGTCACTGTCGCTCGATACGATGCAAAAACCATCGACTTTCTCCGCGTATAAGATATCCATGGCGTCGATGATCATTGCCGAATCCGTCGAGTTCTTTCCGGTCGTATATCCGAACTGTTGAACCGGCTGGAAGGCAAAATCCAGCAACACGTTCTTCCAGCTCCCGAGGTGAGGCTTTGTCCAGTCTCCGTAAATTCTCTTAATCGTCGGATTGCCATACCGTGCGATTTCTTCGATCATCGGCCGGATAAAACCGGATGACACATTGTCCGCATCGATCAAAACCGCCAATCGGGTATCTGTTGTTTCCGACATAATTAATCTCCCCCGTCCGCCTTCATGACATCCGCCCGATGTCGTATTTTTTCCGGTCCATTCGCTTGCCACATCCGCGACCATGCTGATATAATGTACCGGCTGTGCGAATATCGGCTTTGTTAACGGCCGCTACATTGATTATAGCGCATTTTGCTCTCGTTCATAGCACGCATTTGCCAATCGACATGAAGCTGATTTTTGAGGAGAAAAGTCCGGATGAGCGATACACTCAATAGAGAAATTTTTAGAAGAAGAACCTTTGCCATCATATCGCACCCCGATGCGGGCAAGACGACGATGACGGAAAAGCTTCTCCTTTACGGCGGTGCCATCCACCTGGCCGGCTCGGTCAAGGCACGGAAAGCCTCCCGTCACGCCACATCGGACTGGATGGAAATCGAGAAACAACGCGGCATTTCCGTCACATCCTCGGTGATGCAATTTGAATACGACGGATATTGCATCAATATACTGGACACGCCCGGACACCAGGACTTCTCGGAGGACACATACCGCACACTTTGTGCCGCGGATGCCGCCGTCATGCTCCTGGACGGCGCGAAGGGTGTCGAAGCACAGACTGTAAAGCTCTTCGCGGTTTGCCGCAAGCGCGGCATACCGATATTCACTTTTATCAACAAGATGGATCGCGCATCCAAGAACCCGTTCGATTTATTGGACGAGCTCGAGAAGGTCCTCGGTATACGCTCCACACCGATGAATTGGCCGATCGGAACCGACGGCGATTTCAAGGGCGTATACATGCGTGAGAGCGAACAGGTCCTCCTGTTCAACACTGCGGTTCAGGATCACGGGGCGAGCAGGGTCGAAACGGTCGAGGCATCCGCGGGGGCCCCCGAGCTCTTGAAAATAATCGGAGAACCCTACTTCTCCTCCCTAAATAACGACATTGAACTTCTGGACATGGCGGGCGACCCCTTCGACGAGGAAAAAATCCTCAGGGGCGAGCTGACGCCGGTCTTTTTCGGCTCCGCGATTACCAATTTCGGTGTAGAGGTATTCCTGCACCGTTTCCTTCAGATTGCACCCTCTCCGACGACGCGGCAAACCGACAAAGGGCCCGTAGAACCCACCACGGATCGTTTTTCGGGCTTTATATTCAAAATTCAGGCCAACATGGATCCCAATCACCGGGACCGTATGGCGTTTCTTCGAATCTGCTCCGGCCGTTTCGATAAGGGTATGGACGTTAAGCATGTGCGCCTCAACAAAAAGATTCCGCTCGCACAGCCACAGCAATTCATGGCCCAGGATCGAAGTATCGTCGAAAACGCTTATGCTGGAGATATTATCGGGCTTTTCGATCCGGGACATTTCCGGATCGGGGACACGCTGACCGAACCTTCAGACTCGTTTCACTTCGAAGGTATTCCGGTATTTCCGCCCGAGCATTTCGCGCGCGTGATGCCGAAGGACTCCATGAAAAGGAAACAGTTTCTAAAGGCAATTGAACAGCTTTCCGAGGAAGGCGCCGTACAGCTCTATAAGCAGCCGGGAATCGGAACCGAAACATATATCATCGGAGTGGTCGGTGTTTTACAGTTCGAAGTGCTGGAGCACAGACTTCTAAATGAATACGGCGTCGAACTGAACAGACAAAACCTCAATTACCGTCACGCCCGTTGGCCGGTAATAAAGGACTCTCCGGTTCCGCCCGATCCCAAGAATCTGACACTCACCTCTACATCCATGGTCGTTATGGACAGAGATGATGAGCCGGTTGTGCTTTTTGAGTCCGAATGGGCAATCGACTGGGCGCTCACAAGGAATGCAGGTCTGCGCTTTGAGGAAATTCACGAGCGCTGAGTCTCCATAAATCCGACGAATATGAGGTTCGCTCCAAATGACCGCCGGTTCGTTCTATAGTGCCGGAGTATTTTTCCATCCCCGAAATATTTATGTTAATATGGCATTAATACTTTGTTTCCATCCGTTCGCGGCTCGGGGCTATGAGTTTCGGAGGATAATCATGAGCGATATACAAAAGAATCTCAATCTGATTCAGCGCATTCGCGAGAACATCGCTATTGCGTTTACCGGAAATACATACGCAATCGACATGGTCTTGTCCACGATGATTTGCGGTGGGCACATTTTGGTCGAGGACGTCCCGGGGCTCGGGAAAACCACGCTTGCCTCGGCATTGGCCCGTTCGTTGGACTTAAACTTCCGGCGAATTCAGTTTACTCCGGACGTGTTGCCGACCGATATCACCGGCTTCATCAGCTATAATATGAATACCGGTGAACGCGAGGTTCATTTAGGAGCCGTGATGGCTCAGATTGTCCTTGCGGACGAGATTAACCGGACGGGTCCGAAAACACAATCCAGCCTTCTGGAAGCCATGCAGGAAGGCAATGTCACCATCGACGGTGAAACCTATCCCGTTCCGCAGCCCTTCTTTGTCATCGCAACACAGAATCCTTCGGGACACATTGGAACCTACCCGCTACCGGAATCTCAGCTTGATCGCTTTTTAATGAAAATTTCTGTCGGCTATCCCTCCAAGAACGCCGAGAAAGATATCCTGGTCTCGCGCAAGGGAGCCGATCCGCTCAAGACGCTGAAACCGGTGGCGAAGGCGAAGGACATCCTTTCGCTTCGCTCGGCTCATGCGCAGATGATTTGTTCTCCACATATTGTGGAATATATCGTAAGCATCTCCTCGGCAACACGTGCTCACGAAAAGATTACACTGGGTATAAGCCCGCGCGGCTCACTTGCGTTGATGAATGCATCGATAGCCGCTGCAATGTTGAACGGTAGAGATTATGTCCTTCCCGACGACGTCCAGGCGATGGCCGAACCGGTGCTGTCGCACCGCATTATTCTGAGTCGCAAGCAGTTTCACTCTCAGGACACACCCTCTTCGGTCCTTGCCGGGATTATCCGATCCATAAAAGTCCCGGGCGTATCATGAAACTGACTCGCGCAGTATTTTATGCTCTGATGGCCGCCAGCCTTTTGGCTGGTTTGTATTCGGGACTTAGGGTTTTCTATATTTTATTTTTCTGCGGTCTTTTTTTGATCACGAGTACGATTCTGCTCAATATTTTTACCATCTACTCCTTTCGGTTTACAGAAGATTTGCTTTTCGCAAAATGCGTCAAAGACGAGCAGACCGTACTCGAA
>CAYGIB010000158.1:0-5119 GCA_964349735.1 uncultured Oscillospiraceae bacterium
GCACATTGCGCGCTCAACGTTATCCATAACGGGAAGCCACTCCCTGGTTACCTCTGCCACCGCATCCGAGTAAAGTGAATCGCGCTCCTTCTGGGTGCGCTTTCTGTAATTGTCGTATTCTGCCAAAAGGCGTACGTACCGATCCTTGAGTTCAGCGTTTTCGGACCTCAGTTGTTCCTCGTGAGCTGTTTTCTCGGATTTTTTCGCTTTCTTGTCCGCCGTCGAAGTTGCTTGAGATTCTTCCCGGTTCTTCAAGGTTACCGATTCTTCCGCGCTGTCTTCTGCGTTTTCTTCTGCTAGCCGGTTACTCGCAGCAGCGCGTTTCATATTCTCATCCGTGTCATTTTGTGGTCTCTGGGTCATCTCTTTATCCTCCGTTTTGTGCCTTTATCTGCTCCAGCTGATGATTGATTACCTGTCTTATGAAACCGATCTGAGATACAACCTTGGAGTATTCCATCCGTTTCGGTCCGATAACACCTATGTTTCCGGCAATCTTGTCTCCGACATTATATGTGGTCGTCACAAAACTGCAGTCCGTCAGTCCATCAATGGATATCTCCTGTCCGATTCGAATCATATAGGTGGCTTTATCGTCTTCCATCGACATCTCGTTGATATAACCGGAAACGATTCCGTCCCTCGCCAGGGTGTCGAAAAGGCTTCTTGCCTTCGAAATCGTACTAAACTCCGGCAGCGACAACATCCGATTGGTGCCGTCTATATACACCTCAAGATTATCGGCTTGTTTAATGGCCGTATATGCCTCATAGAGAATCTGATTCAGCAGCGAATCCGGCACGTGAGAGTCCTTGGCAGCGGAAGCGACGGTAACCAGAGTGATTTCATCCAGGGGCTTACCGGACAAACCGGCCTCGATTGCCGAAGAAATGAGCGATAATTGCTCCGGAGTCAGGTAGTCCGGAATTCGAACCAATCGGTCCTTTACAATCCCCGCAGACAGAACAACCACCACCAATACTTTGCCTGGCTCAATCATCATCATCTTCAACTGCTTCAGATAGCTCTTGCGGAGTCGGGGCGTGAGCGCCATAGAAACGTAACCGGTCTGCTCCGACAGCGTGCTGGTAGCCTTCTTCAAAAGACCAGCGAGCTCATCAAAGCTTTCGCTCAGTCTTCTTCTTATTTCTTCACCCTCGGCATCGGACAACGGGTCCACCCTCATCAGGGAGTCGACATACTCCCGATATCCCTTATCGGAAGGAACGCGCCCTGCGGATGTGTGCGGCTGCTCCAGATAGCCCATTTGCTCCAGATCAGCCATCTCGTTTCGGACCGTCGCGGAACTGACTCTGAAATCATGCCGCTGTAACAGGGCGTTGGAAGCGACCGGCTCCGCCGTCGATACGTAATCGTCGACAATTGCCTGAAGAATTTGCTTTTTTCTTTGATCCAGCGGCATCTCCGTTCACTTCCTTTCATTAAATATTTGTTGTCAGGTTCTATGTGAGACATGCACGTTTAAGCGTGCTTCATCTGACATTAGCACTCGCAATCAACGAGTGCTAAAACCAATTTAGCACCATAGTCAAAGAATGTCAAATAGTAAGCGATTGGAAATTACAATGATTTTTACGACGATACGAAGCTTCGGAAAACCTCGTTTCCAAAATCAAGTCCGGCTTCACTCAAAAACCATCGATCGTCGGCATGTTGAATCAATCCGAGCTCCAGTAACCGCGTCATATCACGCTTGAATCTTTGCTCGAGCAGTACGCCAAACCGACTATGAAAATCACGCTCCGATATTCCTGAAAGCTTTCGAAATCCGAGGAGCATATACTCCCTCATCTGCTCTTCTATGTCGATCCATTCGCTCTCTGAGACAAGCAGTTCTCGATCCGGTTCCGGACACGAAAGGATGTGGATATACTTTTCCGGATCGTTTGTATTCCCGACCCGCCTGCCGTCGATGTATGAATGCGCTCCACAGCCGAAGCCATAATAAGGAAGGGCTTCCCAGTAAATGTTATTGTGTCGGCTCTCTCGTCCCGGAAGAGAAAAATTACTGATTTCATAATGTACGTACCCATTTTCTATAAGAAGACGTCGGACCATGTGATACATCTGCCGTTCAACCTCATCGGACGGCAATCGCTCGGGGTGCCCGGAGTATTTTTCGAAAAACCTTGTTCCTTCCTCCAGACTGAGCGAATAGCACGAGATGTGCGGAACGCGCTTATCAATCAGTCGACGAACAGAATCCTCGATATCCGAAAGCGTTTGGCCCGGAATACCGAGCATCAAATCGCAGGATATATTTTCAAATTTCGCTTGAAGGGCGGAATCTATCGCGGTTTCTGCTTCTTCGGCCGTATGAATTCTTCCGAGACCCAGGAGTACCCGGTTCGATAAGCTTTGTACGCCGATTGAAAGCCGGTTGAACCCGGCGTCCCGATATCCGGCAAGGGTTGTGGCACCGGCCGTGCCCGGATTCACTTCGATGGTGATTTCCGCACCCGCTTCGATTCCGTACGAAGCGTCGAGCACATCCAGGATACACCCGGCCTCCTCGGGCTTCAGAAGTGATGGTGTTCCGCCACCTAAGTAGACTGTGGCCAGGGGTCCGCCCGGGCTATGTTCGAAAGTAATTTCGATTTCCCGATGAAGTGCGCGAAGATAAGGCGCCTTCCACTCGTCTTTCTTTTCGAATGAAACAAAGTCGCAATACGGGCATTTCCGAACACAAAAAGGAATATGTACATATGCGGAGGAACAGCTGTTCATTTTTTCGCGCTTTCCGCCGCCTGCCGGACGATGAAGGAGAGATTCGTATAGAACCGCTTGAAGCTCGGCGAAACATTACGCCCGGGATCCATATGCTCGGATATCCGAAGCGCCCACTCATGCTTATACTGACCGATTGCGGGATATCCGATCCGAATGATACGCTCCGCCTTGTTTCCGAGGATACTGCGGCACAAGACTTCCCAAGTCCCGCAAACACTATCCTGCTCATACTCCTCCAAAACGGATATATCTGCTTCGGGGTAAGCCGAAATCAGTGCCTGCACGTCCCCGATGAGCCATGATTCGGTTTCTTCGACACATAATCCAATCACAAAAGGAATAGATGGTGCATGCTTTTTGCATATTGCATTCAACTCGTCCTTCATCTCGCCCGGAGAATGAAAGTCGGAATCCATCACGACCACCAATATCAAATCGCTTCCGGCATAAACCCGGTCGTATGCC
Organism: uncultured Oscillospiraceae bacterium; assembly: GCA_964349735.1. GTDB lineage: Bacteria > Bacillota > Clostridia > Saccharofermentanales > Saccharofermentanaceae > JAAYCT01. The sequence continues at coordinate 3,217 of CAYGIB010000158.1, forward strand.
CTGAGCTTTGCGGGAAGGAGATCCAGAAGCCCTGACGCATCCGGCTTCGGCTTTTGGAACGGATTGACGGGAAAATCACCCCGACCGCGGTGCGGGCGTATAGAAATTCCGTAATCCGAAATGAATGGTGATACGATTCTGTCCATCAGTCGGTTCATAACAACAGCACCCGACCGATCTTCGGCTAACACTTCAAACCGCATTTTGCCTCTCCGCTCCGCTCAATCGTCAAAATGTCCCGAGTACCAAATTGCACCCATACCGACTCCCTGATGATACATCTCGGACACGATTGGATCGGCCCCCGCACAATGGATGTAGACCGACTCTGCGTCATCTTCCTCGCTCCTTTTAAAAATCCATACTTCGTCGGGCGACAACGCCTCCACTATATAGGGATTGTGTGTCGAAAAGAGGATTTGCGAATACGGGTTACGAATCGAATAATCGCGGAATTCCGCCGACAAAACATCGACCATATCATGGTACAGCTCCGTGTCCGGCGTCTCGATGCAAATCAACGGTCGCGGCACGGGGTCGTTAAAAAGAAGAAGGTAGAGGAATAGTCGGTTCGGACTGTCTCTAAAATCATCGGGCAACTTGTCCTTGACCTTGCCGACCTTCGGAATCTTTCCGTTGATTCGATCCATGAGGCGACGATACGAACGCGGGTCTTCTTTCTCCATATATTCAAGAACATTTTTAACATTGGATCCGTCGCTGTTCAAATGCTTGTGACCGCCGGGAGCAATCTGTTGCTTGGTGCCGTTACTGACCTTCGAGACGCTGAACCGGCAGAAGAACCAGTGTGTAATTTCTTCATGCAGAGCATTCAACACCGCGCATTGCTTGATGTTTCCGTATGACCGTAATGCGGAATGTCGAACATCCGTAATGCTCGCATCGATCATTACGTCGCTGAACATGACCTTTCCCTTGCCCTTTTCAATGTCCAAAACCGTGGTATAGCTGTCCTCTTTATTGGGTCGTGTACAGAAGCGAACCTTCTCGGAATCAAAAGAAGGCTTTCCGTTATTGTCCGGGGAAAGCGAAAAACAATACGAGATATAAAAATCGTCCGGCAGTGTCGGGTTATGACCGTTACTCATGAGGAACAGCAGTTCAAAATCCATCCGATCCGCGCCTGCGGACAGGAGCCTTGAAAAGCCGGGTCGTCCGCGAATGACCGATGCCTCGGCGCACCCCTTGGAAATGGAATCCGATATGAAGGATAAACAATCGAAAAACGATGTCTTCCCGGACTGGTTGCGGCCGATGATCGCATTCAGATTGGAAAGAGGAATGACCGGAGAAAGACCGGCGGACATTGCATGATTGTTGTTGATTCGACCGGATAAATAATCCTCGAGAAGAGCTCCTGCTCTGTCATCGAGGAAAAGTGTATAGTTCTTGATCCGAATCCCCAACAGCATTGGAAAGCTCCTTCCGGTGAGGTCATTTCAATTCTTTTTTATTCTTTTGTACCTTGACGAGCATCTCCGTCAACTGATTCTCAATTTCAATCAGGCGTTGCCTTGCGTAATCAGTCGAAGCCACCCGAATCTGCCATGCGGCTTGATTCGCCTGATCAATCGTTGATTGCGCCATCTCGCGGGCCCGAAGGGTAATCTCGTGCTCGTCAGTCATGATGGCGGAACGCTGCTCCGTCTCTCGCAAAATACTTTCGGCCTTCTGCCGGGCACTCGCGACAATCTGACGGTTCTGTTCGACAATCCATCGCGCTTGACGAACTTCTTCGGGTAAATTCTCACGAATCTGATTCACCCAATACAGGACATCCTGCCGATCGACGACACAGTTGTCCGAAAAAGGAAGCCCTTTGGCCTGAGTAATGGTTTCCTGAAGCTGATCAAGCAGCTCAAACAAATCTGTCTCGCTCGAC
>CAYGIB010000159.1:0-5061 GCA_964349735.1 uncultured Oscillospiraceae bacterium
CTGAAATCTATCAATCCGGTATGGCCGGATTCCTGAGGTTTGTCGAGATAATGAAGGAGAAGCCGGATATCGTCAACCGCGAAAATGCGATAGCTGTCGACCGTGTCGTCGGCGAAATCACTTTTGAAGGCGTTTCCTTTTCATACAGTCAGGAAGAGTCGGCCGACATGGTGCTTTCCGACATCGACCTGGTGATTCCCGCCGGAAAAACGACAGCGGTCGTCGGTCCCTCGGGAAGCGGTAAGACCACGCTCTGCCACCTGATTCCCAGGTTCTATGAGACCCGGTCCGGGAGCATCAAGATTGACGGAACAGATATTCGCGACATCGAGATTGCTTCCCTTCGAAATAACATTGGCATCGTTCAGCAAGACGTCTTTCTTTTCGCCGAGAGCATTCTGGAAAACATCCGGTTCGGTAACCCGGATGCGGATGACGAGGCGGTAATGTTAGCGGCTCGTCAGGCGGAAATGCACGACTATATTCTCTCCCTGCCGGAGGGATATCAAACCATCGTCGGTGAACGCGGCGTCACACTTTCCGGCGGACAGAAGCAAAGAATTTCCATCGCCCGGGTATTTCTTAAGAATCCTCCGATTCTTATCCTGGACGAGGCGACGTCCTCTTTGGACACGGTGACCGAAAGTAAAATCAAGGATTCAATCGAGCGACTGGCACAGGGCAGAACGTCGGTTATAATCGCGCACCGTCTTTCCACCATTCGGAAGGCAGACCAGATTGTTTATTTAAATGAAAGAGGCATTGAGGAGAAGGGCTCTCACGAGGAATTGATGAATCGTCAGGGCGCGTACTGTCGCTTACAGAAGATGCAGCTTGAGTGATCTCTTAGCGGAAAGCTGAATAATTGAGCCCTGCAAATACGCAGCTGGAATAGACGTAAGAATATTACTTTGAGCAGGCGAGTTCCGTTCTTTTCGAAAAAATCTGAAACTTTTCGCAAGTCAGGGCAGACTGACCCTCCCAAACAGAGAGCGTATCGTGTATATAGTGGTAGAAGTACTTCAGAACTGTGGGTGCTAGACATGAGAATATGGCTGAAGGACCCTGAATCGATAATCATCCGGATTCAATCCGGAGATGATGAACTCCGAAACGAGTTCATCCGGGAAAGCCTCCCGTTCGTAAGGCACGCGGTTTTCAAGGTCACTCGGGACTTTTACGCCGAAAAGAGCGAAGATTTTAGTGTCGCACTTGAAGCGTATAACCGTTCGATCGACCGGTTCAAGTGCGAAAGAGAAATTCCATTTGAGCCCTACGCACGGATCATCATCCGCAACAGTGTTCTGAACCGAATTCGATCCGAGTACAAAGCAAGCCGAGAAAAGAGCATGACCGACACCCGGAACGAGCAAGGAGAAGACATTTCGCGGAGTATTCCCGGCTCGGACGGCCGGGAGACACAGAGAAATCTGGAGTTCGAAGAAGCAATGGCAGAAACCGAGAGTAAGCTGCAGATGTTTGGACTCACGTTGAGGGGTTTATCCGACCGGATTCCCAAACACGCCGATACGCGCCGATTGTGCATTAAGGCGGCTCGAATTCTCGGCGAAACGGATTTGCAGGACCAGATGAATCGTACAGGGAAGCTTCCGGTTAAAGCGCTTTCGCAGCGCACCGGCATTCCGATCAAGACGATCGAAAAGAACCGAGCCGCGATTATCCTGTACGAAGCGCTCCTTTCCTGCGGACCGGACAGCATTCGCTACTACGCGAAAGCCTTTGAGGAGGGGAAATAAATGAACAAGGGAACCATTCTTTCCATTGAAGACACGACAGCAACGGTAATGACCGAGGACTGCAGGCTGATTAATATTATCGCACAGCCCGGCATGACGGTCGGAGAGGAGATCAAAATGAAAACGACTAATGAAACGGTCCGGGTACCGTCTACCCGAAAAACATGGATTGCCGCAATTGCGGCCGCAGTCGCCCTGACGGTATTGGGCAGTATACTTTTATGGAATGTCATTGAAGACCGCAGGGTCTACGCGCAGATTTCCGTCGACGTGAACCCCAGCGTGGAGTTTTCGCTGAACAGGGACTTGACCGTGTTGTCGGTTAAGGCGATGAACGAGGATGCGGTGACTTATCTGGCGAACCGGAAATTTACCGGACTGACCTGGCAGGAAGCGGTAGAGAAGTGGGTGGAAATACTCCGCGAAAGTAACCAAATCGAGGTGAAAGAAGTCTTGATCTCGGGTGTTTTCCCCGAAGATGCGATCAAATTGCAGGAGCAATTGTTACTTCTTGAGGGCAATCCCGAGTTCGGAGCGATGAATGGACTTATGGTTCGGGTGATTTATTCAACTGATCCGGAGGTCATGAAGCAGGCAAAGGCAAATGAATTGTCTGTCGGTCGTCAGATGCTCCTTAACCAGTCCAAGGAACAGAACAAGGAGTGGAATGAAGGCAATATCGGCGGTGCGAAGCTGGGTGAGCTTACGAAGGCCCTCCTCGGCGAAGGACAGCAAGATCAAACCAAGATTACCAATCGAGGCGAGGATGCACCGAAGCAAAGCGGCGATCCGACCGGTGAAGGTGCGAAAGGGACGAACCAGGAGCAAAACGGCGAACCGCAAAACGGAGAGCCGACTGCTCAGCAGAGCAATCAGGAACAGAACAGAGAAACCCAGGGTTCCGCTCAAGCTTCCGGATCCACGGTCCGTGAGATGAACGAAGAGCCGGCAGGTAGCACTGCTCGGGTGACCACGCGTAAATCGGATTAAGATTTAGGTTATATTAACCGAAGTAATCGCTGAATCTGACTGACCTTCAGGTCGTATCGCAGATAGTGACTTTGGAAAAGTGAATGCAATGAACTGTTGATAAAGAAAGCCGCAATGCGGCTTTCTTTGCTATAATACTGATATGTTGAACGTTTATCGCACACGAGAGACATGCAGAACAGGAAAGTTTGGAGCGGTGCTTCGCATCGCGACAGGATGTTGCTTGTGTCTATCCATTATATTATCGGTTGCCTGCACCTATCAGGCCGTTCCGACCGAGACACCACGATCCTCATCGATTTATACCGTTCCATCGCACAGCGTAAGTGACCCGAAGATTCCGGAAGAGACGACCGTACCGGCCGGGTTTTACGGCGACAAAGGACTTGCTGACGCACTTGTATTTGCATGCAATTCGGGTTACCAGGGAACGGTCTTGATATGGAAGGACGAAGAAATCCGTTTGGAGACTTTCTCCGGATTCTCAGACGTCGACAAGGAGATCCTCTGTGTGCCCGAGACAACCTACGAGATTGGATCAATCACGCGCCAGTTTACTGCCGTCGGAGTGATGATGCTTTTCGAAGAAGGTATATTGAATCTCGATGCCCCGCTTTCGGAGTACATACCCGAGTACACATACGCCGACCGGGTGACCGTACGGATGCTTCTTTCAATGACCTCCGGAATACCGGACTATCTCAAGGAGACGGTTGCGAACCGGCAATATACACAAGGTCTTCTGGCAAAAGGGCTGACGAGCAAGAGTGCATTAGCGGCCGTCGATGGATTTGGCGCACTGGATTCTTCTTTTGAATCGATTCTGGAAATCGTTCAGGAAGAGCCGTTGCTTTTTGAGCCCGGAACCGGATTTTCTGTTTCGAATACCGGTTACGTCTTTCTTGCCGAAGTCATTGAGCGCGTGTCGGGGATTCCGTATATTCATTTTATGCAGAAAAATATCCTGACTCCCGCGGGATTGGATACCGCCTCTTTTTCGCCGTCATACGACACGGCAACCGGATATCTTTACATGGGGACACTGCAGTATCGTGCTCCGAATACGCCGCTGATTGCGGACGGTGGGCTCCGGATGAGCGCAAAGGATTTACTTGTGTGGATGCAAATCATCCATGAACGGCGTTTGTTAACGGCCGAGAGCTGGGAATTAATACTCGATCCGGGGCAGAATCAATACGGGATGGGCTTTGCCGTTCTTTCCGACGGTTCTTTCGTCGAAGTAAGCGACATCGGCGGTTTTTCGGGTATGGCTGCCTATGTGCCGTCCGAAAACCTCGTGGTCATTATTCTTTTGAACCGCAACAGCGACGAGCGATGGGCCGAACCGGTGTTGGACATAGTTTATGAATATTATGGAATCGGAGCCGATGAAGAGCCGCCCGGTCCGTAACGAGCGATTTTTCGAGTAAAACAGAAGATAAATCGGCATTAAAAACAATCCGGAGGGTATTATGATCGAAAAAGAAATGCTTTCTCAAAAAATCTGGGCTGTGATCGGCGTGACGCAGGATCCCGATAAGTATGCGAATATGATTTACCGTCGTCTCCGTACATTGGGCTTTCAGGTCTACGCTGTGAATCCGAAATACGATAAGACCGAGGGAGACGTATGTTACCCGTCGCTTCGCGATTTGCCGGCAGTTCCCGACGTCATCAACATGGTGGTCTCTCCGAAAAGGGGTGCGGATTATCTGAAGGAAGCATCGGAGCTCGGAATACATAATGTCTGGTTTCAGCCCGGCACATATGACGAAACCATGGATGAGCTGTGCGGGCAACTTGGACTGACCGTTGTTAAGTCTTGCGTCTTAGTTGTGACGGGTTGGTTCAATCCGGGTCACGACAAAGCGGCACAGAAATAAAGGAGAACAACTTCCTTAGGAAGCGGCCAAACAGTGATCTGAGATTAGGCCCGGAATCCTGAGTGATGTCAAGGGTTCTGCATGATCGGGATACACAAAGAGGCCGTGCGCGAAGTATCGCGCACGGCCTCTTCCATTTCAGATGATAACCGATGCTGATCGTTGGATTAAGCCTTCAGGCGTGCCTCGAGCTCGTCGAGCTGGCAAATGAGCTCCTTCGGGAGCTTCTGCCCGTATATTTTGTAATTTTCACGGATCGACTCGACTTCGTCCAGCCATTCGTCCTTCTTGACGAGCAGTAGCTCATGCATGTCTTCCTTGCTGACATCCAAGCCTTCGACGTCGATGGCATCCTCGGTCGGCATCATGCCGATGGGCGTCTTCATCGCCTTGCCGGTTCCGCATACGCGCTCGACCACCCATTTGAGAAC
>CAYGIB010000160.1:0-5019 GCA_964349735.1 uncultured Oscillospiraceae bacterium
ATCACTCCGATCACCTTATATTCGACTCCGTTATAGCTGATGAAGCGTTCTTCCACCGCCTCATATGTATCATCCATGTAACTTTTGCCGATCACCGCGAGATTTTCGGTCGACAGGCATTCGGAGGGCTTGAAGAAACGCCCGGAGAGCATCGGCGGAAGTGCCGGCTCCCCGTTGTAATAAACATACCGGTTCTCGCCGTCATGAACAGCTGCCAGATAATCGCCGTTACCTGAAGACAATAGGCGCTCGACCACCGATAATCCGGACGCATCCCTCGTATTCGAATAAGACTTCTTGGCCTCGGGAGGGGGAGTAATTGAAGCAATATATTCTTCCAATTCTTCCGGGGATGACACAACGATGTCCTTATCCAAGGAGTAGCTATCATAATCGAAAATTTCCCCGGTATTAAATTCTATGTGAGTATGAAATTCCGGTGCGGCCTCTCCTGTTTCGATATTAAAAAACACCGCCGACCGGCTGATAAATCCACGGCTGACCTGTTGGTTATAGTCGTATTCCTTTCCGGTACTCATGTAGAAAAACGGAATGAACATGATACTGAAAAAGAGAAGAAAGCTCGAAAATCCTACATATGAAAATGCTCGTTTCATAATGCGCCTCGATGGGATACTTGGTTATTGCCTGTGTTTCGGCTCATCAATCAGTTCAGACGAAATATACTTCGGTACCTTAGTCGAAAAGCTTCTCCAACCAATAACCTGTTAAGTCTGCCCGGTATCTTGAGTATGCCTCGGATCCACTTCAGGTGATACGAACAAGGCGCTCGACGAAAGTCGAAAACACTCAACAAATAATACAAATGATAAAAGATCATGTCAATGATAATGAGTATGGTGCCGGAACGTACGGTGTCGTATACTGTAAAAAATATACTTTCTTTGTGATCGTTTCAATCATTTATTTTTAAGGGGGTTCTCTCATGAAAGAGGCGGAGCAATCACGATTATTTCAGTATAAGGTTGTCTGGGGAATCATCGGTCTATCCTATATTGTGGTCTGGATCCTTCCGTTCATCGGTAATTTTTCCGGACAAGCCCACGGATCGGCGGAGAGTCTTGCTGTCTTGCGGGATCATACACGATATCAATGGTATGTCATTGCATTATTTGGTCTTATTTCATTTGCTTATGCCCAGGAAGTGGCAAAGAAAAATTGGTCCGCCATATTCGCCGGATTGACCTTTGTTTTTGTCAATTTGTTTAATGAAATATGGAACGGACTTATTTTTACGTTTACAGGCGGATATTCCGCATACTGGATGCTTGCTTATCCGTCTGCATATAATCCGCTTATTGGGTGGTGTGTAGAGATCATATGTTGTTTCCTGTTGTTCGGTTTGGTGATCACAAAAGGAATTCCCGAAGACAAGAACAAAAAGTATTTCGGTTTTTTGAATAATCGAATTGTTATTGCCTTTATCTGGGCAACTACTGCGGTTGTGCTTGAGATCATTCTTAATTCCTTTGGGGCCTTGATATGGAATTACTGGTGGTGGAGCACGCGTTTTCCTTTCTTTCTCCTGATTCTTGCGTATTTTCCTTTTGCTCTGGCCGCTTATTTTGTCTATGACATGAATGATACGAAAAAGCAGGCTGCGTTTACGGCCATTCTCGGGGGAACGCTTATCGGCGCTTATGTGATTCTCACATTATCCGGACTCGTTTAATGAAACCGAAGTCAATGGCACAGGAGTCTGCCATCCTGAACCGAAATCAATGGCACAGGAGCCTGCCATCCTGAACCGCGCGATCGGTTATCTTTACTTGCACTGCTTGGCGGCAATTCTTCCTGTCATAATCGCAGTAGGGCCGCCGGCAGGGCTATAGACCCACTTTCCTGCCGCATAAACATCCGGCAGTTCGGTTTTTACGGAGCTGCCCATGTTAAACATATTGGTAACCACAGGGATTTTGCCTTCAAAGGACCAGCCTACAATAGAACCCTCTGAACTGCCCACCCGCTCTTGAATGGAGCAGGGCGTAGAGGAAAAGCGGAATAGCACCTTTTCCTCTATCCCGGAATAGATGCTGGAGGAAATCGTCGTGATGATTTGCTCCTCAAATTTCTTTTTAAACTCTTCGTACCAGCCCCTGGCACGAATCCGGCCGGTCAGCTCATAATCAAAAAGAACGCTGATGATCATTCCGGTTTTCCCCGCCGGCGCGGCATCGGAATCACGAAGCACAGGGATTGATATCTCAAAGGTGTTGTACCGGCAGAATCGATCCAGCCAGGCAAAAAGCTCTTCCTTTTCAAGGGTCTCCCAGCGTAGAAGCAACTCCTGAAGCTCCAGGGTATGTATGGTTCCGAGACCTTTGCGGTCCGGGGTGTAAAACGAGTGACCGCTTGCCTTCTCCTCAAAATACGCAGGAGGCAAATCCACTGCAAGAAAAACCGAGAATACCGACTCCGCACCTTTGTGAGACAGGACAGCCTGCTTTTTTTTGCTGTAATTGACCCGAGACTTTTTCTCCATGCCTTCGTCATTTGTGATGGAATAAAGGGTCTTTAAGTCTCCTGCCCAGATCATTTTCTTATACTCGTACTCATTTCCCTTCGCGTCTATGAGTATCCTGCGCTGCGCGTCCATGCCGGTTATTTCCGTGTTATACTTTATCTCTCCGCCCCGTTCTCCGATGGCTTCGACCAGCTTTTGAATAAATGCGCCTACCCCGCCTTTGGGGTACAGGTAATCATTGTAAAGAGCAAAATAGCTGAGTGCAAAGAAGACCGGTGTCTTTCTGAAAAAATGCTGGCCGATCATATCCTTAAGGGACTGATTTTCGGAAAGACTGCTCAGATACTCCTCGAAAGGCGTGTCCATTTTTTGAATCCGGTACATCGTTCTGAAAAATTTCAGCATCCGGGAGATCATGGAAGGCAGGCGTAATATAATATGTTTTTTCTTTTTCGAAAACAGTGGATTATTCACACCGTAGAGAACCTTCATGTCCTCGATGATATCATGGATGGATTGGATGATCCGGTCCACCTCGAGCTTGCTCTCCGGATATAATTCCTTTAATGCATCCGCATATTGGGTCAAGCTTTCTTCTTTATCCGTCCGGAGCAGTATGTCCTCTATCCCGAGGGTGATCGGGTTTGGCAGGATCTCAACATCCAGGGCAAATTCCTTGATCAACGGCTTAATAAGGCCTGCGTTGACCAAGGCCCGGGCACCGGCTTCGAAGCGATATCCGTCTTTTACAAAAGTATTCATCAGTCCGCCACAGCGCTCGTTTTTCTCCAGAAGAAGAACTTCTCTGCCCGAATGAGCGAGGCTCAGCGCAGCCGTCAGGCCTGCGATACCGCCGCCAACAACAATAATATCCTTGCGCATCATAAAACAATGCCTTCTTTAATCAAAAAGTCTTTGGTTCTTAAATAGAGGGCTTCCGCTGCCTCTACATCGAGAGCGGGAGGAGCCAGCTTTTCTTCCGTCGTCAGATGAAAAAAGACATCGGTGGCTTGTGACCGTTCCGGAGAAGTACCGAGATAGTAAAGGGCTTCGGCGGAAACATCCGGAGCGGCCGAGAACTTATTAATGACGTTCTTTTTATACCATTGATACCATTTTCCGTTGTCCTTGCCGGAATCTGTCCGGACCATTCCGGGATGCATCGCGTTCATTGTCACGTGAAAAGGGGCCAGTTCGCCGGAAAGAAGATGCATATACAGTATCTGTGCCAGTTTCCCGGCACCATACGCCTTGATACCGGTATACCGCCGCCTTTTCCACTGCAGATCCTCAAGATCCAGCCCCCAAGCTGCAAAGCGATAGGCCTCCGAGCTTACCAATAGAATTCTTCCGGTTTGATCCCTTTGATACTTCGGAATCAGCATTTTGGTAATGATCAGGGGGCAAAGATAATGGATGGCAAAGTTCACTTCGATACCCATAGCGTTTTCTCTGCGGGATTCCAAATGCACGCCCGCATTATGGATCAGCACGTCGATCGGTTTAGGAAGAGACAGCAGATGCCGGCCTACCCGCTGTATATCGGGCAGCAGCGTCAAATCCGCAATGATATGCTCGACCGGGGCACCGAATTCTTCGGCAATTTCTCTGAAAACGGACTCGGATTTCTCCTGATTTCTGTTGACCATCAGGATATGAGCACCCATAGAAGCATATTTACGGGCAGTATAGTATCCGATCCCCGATGTTGTACCGGTGATAACAACGAGTTTATTCCGGAACGGCTCAGAATTCTTTTCGGGATGCCGTTTCATATTCTTGATCATTGCACTTATGTTCGACCATTTGTATTTAGCCCAGTATTTTTTCACTGCAGAGTTCATAAAATATATCCTTTGTGTGCTTAACATAGGGTCATGAAGTTCTGTTCAAACGGATCAATACACGTGATGGATAAGTGATGGAGGACCGGTGATGGACGAGCCGATGATGAACGAGCCTTAATTGATTATTGTAATATATTGAAATCTGTGTTTCAATATTTTTGTGAAAAAACATATCAACACCAAAATCATTTTAACCGTATTTCTCGTCATCATGTTCGGGATGATCGGGTTTGCAGTTTTTTTTAAAGATGCCTTTGTTGCTCTTCTGATGCATTCGGCACTGATCAGACACGCCCGTTTTTTGCATATTGCAGCCATCTCTCTGTTCTTTTCCAATGCAGTTGTCGGTATTATTTGGGAGCGCCGGAGCCTTGCTTCGGGCAGTAAGGAAATCATTCTTCATACTTATAACACGGTAACGTTTCTGGACTCGCTGTTTTCATCTCCCCTTATCATTCTTTCACTGCTTGGCGGCCTTTCCCTGAGTTTCAATGTAGGAGAGCTGTGGCAGATCGGCTGGCTATCCGTCAGTTTTCTTCTCTTTATACTCTCCGGCAGCATCTGGGTTGCGTCTGACATACCAACACAGTACAAGGTCAAAAAACTCCTATCCCGGCTGAATCCGGAAGATCAGAACCTTCCTGATGAACTGATCCGGCTCTTGAAACTGCGCTGGTGGATCAGCAT
>CAYGIB010000161.1:0-5014 GCA_964349735.1 uncultured Oscillospiraceae bacterium
GTTATAATATTATGGTAAAGAAATAGAGAAATACTTATAGAATTGAGGCAATCGACGATGACCATGTGGGATGTGTTGAAGATTAAAAGGACGGAAGACGTTCCCACAATCCGCGCCGCATATGTTCGCGTATTATGCGAGAAAAGGCCGGAAGAATTTTCCGTTCCGGATTTTCTTGCTTCTCATGAAGCCTACCAACGGGCACTGATGTACGCCCGGTCCGGTTCGGATCCCGAGTTCGAGCTTCCGGAGGACAAGAATTCTCTTCGCATTACCCGAGGCGTGATTGCGTACATGGAGCCGATTGTTCGATTGCGCGAGTTGGCTCTTCCTGATGCGGCCAAGGGAATGACACCTCCCGCGGTCGTGTCGCGCATGGATGATATCGTGTGCTTTTATACATCCATGATGGCCCTGCACGATGATTTCTACAGCAGGATTGAACAGGAAAACTGGAAAGAACTCCTACAGAGCGACCTTCTGCGCGATCCGGTAATCGTTAAGTATCTGCGCCTTCCCCTTCTTGCTTCGGTTGCCGCCGAGCCGCTTCTGCCTCAGAATGTCTGGTTTTATCTGGACATGGTTTTTCGTTGGAGTGACCCCAACTCCGGCATGCCGAAGGATTATGCGGAGGAACAGAAGATTCTGCGGGTCGAGACGGATCCCAGGTGGAGTTTGAATTTTTCCAGATTTCGATTAATTAAGAAACTGCCGGAACGCACCAAGGAAAAGGATCGGGATGCAAGGCTTCTCAGGTGGGAGTATAAGCGCGCCAAGCGGACGAGCTCATTTAATACCGATTTCGAAATGTATGCGGCGTACCGTCGATTCGCCAGAGACGCAATCATCGCCCGGAACGTGGACGAGGCCGAGAAATGGTTTATCCGGGCGGCCGACGTTTTTGACGGAGACGCGGATTTGTTTGTCATCTACTACGATTTTTTAAAGGACCTTCGCGACTGCGGCAAGTACCGGATGACCCGGGAGATGCACCTCGGAATCATCGAGCGGCTTCTGGACTTTTTCCCCGAGCACCTCGGATTTCTAGTCAGTCGCGCGGATTACTACTCTGATTTGAAGCAGTACGATAAGGCAATCGAGGAATACCGCAAGCTGGAAATCCAGTTTCCGGACAGCCTCAAGGTGCTGTATGCCATGGCGCAGACTTTTCGAGCGGACGGACAGGATTCCGAGGCGTCCCGAACCCTGAAGTTAATCGAGAAGCGCTACAAATCCGTTCAGGAGCGGCTGAAATCCGGCCGCAGTCACTCGTTGGATGCCGCTTCGATGAAGGCGATTATGATTGAAAATGAAACGGTCTTTCGGATTGTTTCGGAGAAGGGAAAAGGAAAAGCGCAGTAGCCGGGTTTCCCGGCTACTTTTCATCGCTTATCCGGCGGCGACCGGGAAACGGTCGCCGTTTTCGTATTTCGGTCAGCCGGCGCGGCTTTTCTTGCGAAAGATAAGGTCACGTTCTTTCTCATTCGCGGCCTTCTTGTTGAGCATCTCCATTACCTTATCGTTCAGCCGGAGCTGCTCGTTCACGGCAACGGGATCAACGGAATAACCATGACCGGTTTTCAGGCGCTCCTGAACGGAAGGGTACATCTTTTCGATCTGTCGGATACACTTCTTTGCGGCGGCGGCCTGACCGGCGCGACGGTAAACATCGGCGAGCTGATAAAGAACCATCAGGCTGTCCGGGAAGCGTTGCATCAGTTTCTTGTATTCTGCGATGGCAATGTCGGGGTGCTGACGGATCGAATTGATTTCCGCACGGCTCAGAAGGAACAGGAAGTGATCGGGGAAGAATTCGAGGAGACGATTGAGAATCATCAGATGCAAATCCTTTATCGCCTTCAGCTTTCCATCGTCCTTGATTGCGTTTAAATACTCGAAATAGATTACATACAAGTCGGGATCCCGGTCATATATGTCAGCAGCCTTTACGAAGTTGCGCTCGGCTTCCTGCTCGTCTCCGTCGATAATCGAATTTCGTGCATTCATACGGTATCTTGCGTACAGCTCGTAGTTGGTCGTATCGGGAGGCGCGAAAGACTGTGACCGCGCGTGATCCCACATCGGAAGAATAAAGTCGGGCTTGCCCTCCGAAGTCGTTATACGATCTTGCTTAAAAAGCCCGAAGCTCAAGTTCCATCTCGGATCAAGTTCAATGCGGAGAATCCGTTTCTCGTTGGCAAACTCCTTGGGAAGCGAGTACGATTGATCGGTCCAACGAAAAACCAAGTCAAGATAAACCCAAACACCTTGCGGAAGAAGAGGATTGGCGGCACATGCTCTGAGAATGGGAAGCCTCAGAAAATTTACAATTGCTTGAACACAAAGTAAATCGGTCTGCAGTAAATCACGCCAGTGCTTAATTTCGATTCGACCGTAGAAATCCTCGTGAAGAGCCATCATCGAGACGAAAAAGCAGACGATCTCTTCAAAACGGGCGGAAACCTCTTTGGGGATCAGATGATCCGAATCTTCGACCAGTATGGACTGGCGCAGCGTTAAAATCTCCTCGAGATAGCCGTTCACCTCGGCCGTAAGATAGAGTGACCGGTCGTTCGGATCGATGTCATCGCTTTCCAATAAGCCGGTGCGTGCATATCGCAGTGCCTTCAAATAAGCTTCCCGCATGACAAGAAAACCTTCTCCAGAGAAAAACTGAACCTTTACGGAACAGAAATTATCAACGAAAGCCTTGCGAATTTGCGGGATGCTGTTTGTTTTCGGAAGATCCAAAATTTCCCAGATTTTCATGTGCCTTATCTCCCCTTCCGAACAATCGTCCGAAATTTGTGTGACCTTGAGAGCGAAAAGAACCGGCTGCCCGCTGCAGACGGAAATGCGGATTCGGTCATAAATCGACCGATTGAGCCTCTCGACTCACTATAGTACAGGCATTCTGTGACGCTCCGATGAATCAGTATTGGCCAAACCGTGTTCACAAAGTAACAAAATGTTAATTTTTTATGCAAATTGATATCGTCAAATCGACACAATGGCGTAATAATTTGGTATTCTCAGATTGATTGTATCGTTTGACATGTTCATCGCCTCTCCGGGCGATACAAGGAGATGCTCATGAAAATAATTCGAATACTATCCCTTTTTCTCGTGACGGTGATGATTATTTGCTCAGCCGGGGCATGCAGCGACATACAGGAGTATTTCGCGAACAGGCAGGAAATAGAAGAACCCAAACCCGAGCTGTATGGAAGCGATATCATCGTGTACGGCAACAGCAAGAGAGAAGCCTTTATCGCCGGCTGCATTGCGGAGAGAATGGAAGATGAGCCGGCCAAACCTCTTATCGAAAAGGTGGAAGTGACCTATATTGCCGTCAATGGATCCGCCAATACCTTCCGGTTCCATGTTTCAAATAAGAACCCGAGCCATTTCTATAACGGCGTTGTCAGTATTCAAGGCCTGACGGAGGAATTTCAAGTCAATGTGAGAATGCTTGCACCGGATGCCTCAGAAGAATTTAGTCTTGTCTTGAGTGAGGAACCGGCCGCATATCATTACTCGGTTGATGGGGGATTCTACATGCGCAAGGCAGAAATCACCATCACGCATTTGTTCCGACTCTACGATCAAGGCCTGGATGAAAAAGAGGCGTTCATCATCGTTGACGCAGAATCGATTACTAAGGCGATGGCGGGCGAATTCGCGGATTATTTCTATGCAGTGAACACCATATACAATACAGGTGACTACAGTAAGTACTACATGGTGACGGAAGACTTTTTCAATCCGCGCAAGAGGGACAGCGAGTACACGATTATCATCGACATGGTAACCAGAAGACTCTCGGTACGAGATGCCAAGGGAAATACCACCGTTGATCGCGCAATCTGATATCGTCAGTTTAGAGTTGACACAAGAGCAAAAAGACCCCACAATATGACCTATATTTTCGCTTGAGGAGGATTCCATGAAAAAATTTCGTGTTTTATCGATTATTCTGGTATTTGTAATCGTTACTTTGATGATGAGCTCATGTGACAATTTCAAGGCTCTTACGGACATTATATCGTCCGCTAGGACGGATTCGGTTTTGACGGGCAACGATTACATCACGTACAGAAACAGCAACAGGGATAAAGCAATGGAGGCTTATGTCGGCAGCAAGGTGGATGCGACCAAGTCGGAACTCCTGCTCGACAATATCGAGCTGACATATTACAAACTTGAGGGTGAAGAGACAGAGTACGAGATTTACATCGAGAACTCAAATAAGTCCTATTTCTATAACGGCGTTGTCACGCTTAAAGGAGCAACCCAAGAATTTAACATTAACGTCAGGATGCTGGCTCCCGAATAGTATGAGTATTTTACAATCGATTTGACGGGAAATCTCGACGATTACGAGTACTTCATCGATGGGGATATTTACGAGACGAAGAAGGAAGTGGAGATCGAAAATGCATACTGGCTCGACTACGAAGGCTTAGGCGAGTACGAGAGCTGGGCAATCATTGACGCCTCCCGAATTACCGAGGAGCTCGCAAATGAATTTGCGCAATATTTCTACGACCTGGATGCGGTTTATAATTACACCTACGACGTTACCTATTATCTATTGACCGAGGATGATTACGAGGCAGGCGAAACGGAAAGTGTATATGCACTGGTTACAAACACCGAAGAGCAGGAGATAACCATGATCATTACCGAGCCCGGCCTGGATCCGGTTGAGAAAACATTGACTTTTTCGAAATAAGCGGTCATAATTGGGTTTAATCTTTTTTTATTAGTCATAACGCAACGACGGAGAAGAGTACCCCGAGGTAACCGGACAGGGATAACGGGTCACAGACTGAGAGCCCGTTTTCGGATTCATATCAGGCGAAGTTCACTCCGGAGCGGATTCGCAGAACCGATCGTCCATACGGTCGCAAGTAGGCGAATACGGAGGTCCACCGATAGAGGGACGCGGGCATGGAACCGAGATTTTTCGATGAGCGCCCGGTAGAGAGCGACAAAGATCCGTAAAGGAACG
>CAYGIB010000162.1:0-4984 GCA_964349735.1 uncultured Oscillospiraceae bacterium
GAATAAGACTATCGTTCTTCCCGAGACGCAGGACCCGAGAACATTGGAGGCGGCAGCCAAGCTGATGTCCGACAAGATTGCCAAGGTCATCCTTTTGGGAAACAAAGAGAAAGTAATAAGCAGCGCCGGAGATTTAGATCTTTCA
Source organism: uncultured Oscillospiraceae bacterium (assembly GCA_964349735.1). Classification (GTDB taxonomy): domain Bacteria; phylum Bacillota; class Clostridia; order Saccharofermentanales; family Saccharofermentanaceae; genus JAAYCT01. The sequence continues at coordinate 146 of CAYGIB010000162.1, forward strand.
GGGGCTGTTTTTATTGACCCGGAGAATTTTCCGGAGTATGTCGAGTATGCGGAGGTCTTTGCTCAGCTGAGGCAAGCCAAGTTTCCGAGCCTCGAAGAGGCGCGCGCTGAAGGGTTAAAGCTGATGCGCGACGAGATGTACCTCGGCGTGATGCTCGTTAAGATGGGCATCGCCGACGGCATGGTTGCCGGAGCGATTCACAGTACGTCGGACACGCTTCGGCCCTCCCTTCAGATATTGAAGACGGCGCCGGGAACCAAGTTGGTTTCGAGCCTCTTTATGATGGTCGTTCCCGACTGTGAATACGGCGCGGAGGGTACGTTCCTTTTCGCGGATTCCGGGCTCGTAGAGAACCCGGATGCGGATCAACTTTCGGAGATTGCGATTTCTTCCGCGAAAACCTTTCGCCAGCTCACCGATAAGGATCCGGTCATCGCGATGCTATCGTACTCAACCTACGGTTCGGCGAGTTCCGAGCTGACGGAGAAGGTGATCCGGGCGACTGGAATCGCGCACGAGAAGGCTCCGCAGCTGGTGCTCGACGGTGAGCTCCAGGTCGATGCGGCGCTGGTGCCGCACGTCGGCGCAAGCAAGGCGAAGGGCAGCCCGGTTGCGGGAAAGGCCAACGTCTTGATTTTCCCGGATCTCAATTCCGGCAATATTGCGTATAAACTGGTTCAACGTCTGGCCAAAGCCGAGGCCTACGGCCCGATTACGCAGGGCATCGCTAAGCCGGTCAATGACCTGTCACGCGGCTGCTCGGCGGACGATATTGTCGGAGTCGCGGCAATTACAGCGGTTCAGGCAATCGACGGATAGAAGGCTGAATATATGATTCATAAAAATGTTTTGTTTCGGACGGACGAAAAAATCGCGCATAAACGCGAACAGGAGATGTGAAATGAAAGTTTTGGTGATCAATGCGGGAAGCTCTTCGCTCAAGTATCAGTTTTTCGAGTCATCGACCGGCGAGATTCTCGCCAAGGGCAGCGCGGAGCGAATCGGTCTGGACGACTCGTCTATCCTGCACGTTCGCAATCATGAGGACAAGGTTTCCATTGATGTGGATTTGCCGGACCATAAGGAAGCAATGGAACAGGTGTTGGAAATGCTCACCGACTCAACGTACGGCGTCATCCACTCCATGATGGAAATCGACGCGGTCGGACATCGTGTCGTACACGGAGGCGAAAAGTTCTCCGGTTCGGCACTCATCACGCCCTCGGTCAAGGCGGCGATTCGCGTGTGTATTCCTCTGGCGCCGCTTCATAACCCGCCGAATCTGACCGGGATCGAAGCGTGTGAGGCAGCGATGCCGGGCGTTCCGCAGGTCGCCGTTTTCGATACCGCCTTTCATCAGACCATGCGTCCAAAAGCGTATGTATACGCACTTCCGTACGAACTCTATGAGGAATACCGCATCCGTCGTTACGGCTTCCACGGCACCTCACACCGCTATGTGGCGGAGCGTGCCGCAGAAATGCTCGGGCGGCCCCTGGAGGAACTGAAGATTGTCACATGCCACCTCGGAAACGGATCGTCCATTGCCGCCGTGGAGTACGGGAAATGCATTGATACATCGATGGGGCTGACTCCGCTGGCCGGGATTTGCATGGGCACTCGTTGCGGTGATATCGATCCGGCAATTGTCACCTTCCTGATGGAAAAGGAAGGGCTCGACATGAAGGGCATTAACAACATGATGAACAAGAAATCAGGCGTTCTCGGCATATCCGGCGTCTCGTCCGATTTCAGGGATCTCGAGGATGCCGCGAGTCAAGGCAACGACCGGGCGCGTCTGGCAATGGACATTTTCTGTTACCAGTGCCGGAAATATATCGGCTCCTACGCCGCAGCGATGGGCGGAATCGACGCAGTGGTGTTTACCGCCGGAATCGGCGAGAACAATGATAACGTCCGCAGGGATTCCGTCATCGGCCTTCAGTATATGGGCATTCGAATCGACGAAGAGAAGAATAGGGGCGTTCGCGGAGTTCAGATGGACTTGTCCGCACCGGGGTCGACGGCTAAGGTCTTGTTGATACCGACCGACGAAGAGCTTGCGATTGCCCGCGAGACCGAGCGAATCGTATCCACCGGATCTGCGGTTGCGGAGTAATAACGGTATATCGCGAAAAGTATCTGCACGGTATGTCACGAAACGTATCTGCGATGACTCGTGCAATCAGTCATGAACCGAGACATGAACAGGGCCGCCATTATGAAGCGCACCCAAAATACTGAACTTCCCGTCCAACATTGGGGGTGCGCTTCATAATGGCGGCCTTTGTATTGCTCGAATCAGTAATAGGAGTCAGGACTCAAACGCTCCCTTTTTGCGAATGAAAAACAGCATACCCGCAGCGATCAGACCGATGCCCAGAAAAATGAACGGTGTGATGTCGGTTGAACCGTCTTCACCGGTTCGAGCGACACCGCCCGGAGTGGGGGTCGGCGTCGGAGTCGGTGCCGCATCGTAGAGCGCTGTGATGACCAGATTCGAAGTCACGCTCGTAAACGCAGCATCCCACCCGGCAAATGTATACCCGCTCCGGGTCGGATCAGAAGGTGCTGTCGCTCCTTGCCCGGAAACGACGGACCGTGTTGCAATGAGCGTTCCGTTGTGGTCATTAAAGGTAACGGTATAAACCGGAAGCCACTGCGCGTAGAGCGTCACCCCGGCAACAATGGAGAAGGTATCCGCGGGATCGAAAGCAGAGCCTGACCCGTTCGCTGCCGTGTTCCAGGAGTCAAAGGCATAGCCGCTTCTTGTAAAAGCATTGGATCGCACATTGACCGTCTCATTTCTCCAATAGGCATTCAGCGGGTCCATCAAGGAGCCGGTTCCGCCGTTTCCGTCGTAGAGCACGTTATAGGCCGGATTAATACGAACAATCTTGGCTGCCTGGTCCCAGTTCGTGACGGTCGTGATGTCCTGGAGCGAAGTGATGGTCTGACAATTCTTCATCATAACATTCACGTCGACCACCCGGCCGACTTCGGGAAGCGCCACGGCACTATCCGTCAGCAATATTTGAGAGTGCCCCACAAGATCCGACGGGGAAAGTGTATCCCCCGCATAGATTGCGGCATCCCCGTAAACGTGATCGCAATAGGCGTAGACCTTGCTGTCCTCGATGATGATATCGCCGCCGTCACCCGACGAAGGAAGTTGTGTTTCACCGGTACAAATTCCATATCCATAACCATAGACGTGAACATTGCTATTTGTAATTCGAACGTCTCCGCCCGAAAAGATCCCGATGGATTCAGCATTTACCAGGACACTCGGACATCCGGTGATGTCTATTCCGGATGCGGAGTACATACCATAACCGGATGCGGAAACGGACAAGGAACCCGCCACGGAAAACTGCAGAAATCCGTTCGCGACGATGCCCGAACTTGGAGAATTCACAGTAAGATTTCCGGAGCCGATAATGTCCAGATCTCCCAAAGAGGATATCGCATAACCGTATCCCAGAGACCGGATGAAATTATCCGTTCCCGCCTCGAGCTCGATGGTCGAGTCCGAAGGGAGAAGAACCGAGCCGGTCATCTCAATTCCGCTCAATAACAGCGTCCGGGAAACACTGTCCCAAGACCAGCCGGTGCCGGATGCGACATAGCCGGGGTCGGTCAGCTCGAGCGTCAGGTCAATCAGCGGATGAGTCAAATCCACCGGATCATAAACGGTAACGGTGAAAGTTCCGGTATCATAAGTATCGTAGCCGCCGACGAGCAGATGATAAGTGCCGGTAACCGGTGCCGTATAAAGCAGACCCGTATTGGAAGCGGACTGAACGGAAGAAAAACCGGAATTCAGCAGATAAAAATATGCGCGATAGTCGGTCTTCGTCTGGACGACAACGGTCTGACCCGCCGTAAGTGACAGTGAGTATCCGATTGCAAAAACATCATAGCCGTCCGGGTCGACAATAAACGTTGAATCGTCTCCGGGCAGACCGACTGTGCGGGTGACGGAGGCGGGAATGCTGAGCGGAGAGTAAGTCATATCCGTGTAATTGATCGAATCGCCGGTCGTACCGAGTAAAGAAGCCGGAACTCCGGACACCGTTGCCGGTGAAGCGGTTTGCACCTGATAGACCGACGATCGGACGGTTCCCGCGTTCGCAAACGTGCCGCCGTACGCCATAACGATGCAACGCTCGTTGATCAAGCCGCCCGCCTCGTTGGTAAAGGTTCCGCCGGCCTCCAGGTCGATTCTCGACTGGTAGACGGAGCCTCTGTTGATCACTGTTCCCCGGACGATCAGGCTGAAATAATATCCGACACAAAGGCCTCCCTCGTTAATCAAGGTGCCGCCGGCATTGACGACTAAATAAGAGGTGAAATTAAAATATGCTGTTTCTTGATCAGGAACCGAGCGAATAATCAAAGTCTTTCCGGAAGGAACGGTGATTCCCGTCCCGTTAAAAATACCGACCGTTTCGACGACATTTACGGAAGGATCAGCCAGAGCCGCAATCAGCTCTGTATTGCTGTAAACCGGATACGCGTTATCAATATCCGACCCGCTGTCATCACCGGACGCCAATACTGACGTCGAAACCATTGAAAGTACAAAAATGAATGCAACAAGTATCGAAAAAAGACGCTTCTTCATATTCCCCCCCACATGCTGTCCAATCATCCCGCGCAACACAAATTTATATCATTATAAGCCCGTACGATTGTTCAAACAAGACACGGAGCGATCGTTTTTGAACCTTTTCGAAAAGAAAAAAGGTCTCCATTGTCGGAGTCGGAGTCGGTGCCGCATCATAGAGCGCCGGGATGACCAGATTCGAGGCCGCGCTCGTAAACACGGCATCCTAC
>CAYGIB010000163.1:0-4982 GCA_964349735.1 uncultured Oscillospiraceae bacterium
AAGATTGCATCAGAATACTAACATTGCTCGTGGACGAATTTTGGGGGCAGGTCACCTCGATTACATAATGCATACTTGTCTTTTAACTCAATAGTTGCTAAAGGAAGAGATAAAGAGGGTGACCTACTTTCAAACGGCAATGTAATGGTTGATGGAGATGTCCAACGCTCATTTAATTCTTTCATGTTTTTTATAAATGTTTTATTCACTTTAACTTCATCCTACTTTTTTCGCAGTCAACCATAGCATTTCTCAATTATTTTAATTGTATCTCACCATACCACGTCTATCACTACGGAGACATCAACATAGCTTTTTTCCACCTTTTGAGGGTAAAAATCGCTATCTCTCTCAAATGTGCAGAATCTCGCAAAGTGCCTGAAACGAACCATTTCCAGCCCTTTTCCTATTGTATCAACATCCTCGTTATCGGGTTACTGGGCGAGCGGAATACGTCACCGATACGGCCGGTCTCGATGATCTTACCGGAATCCATCACCGCGACGCGGTCGCAGACGGCGCGGATGACCTTCAAATCATGTGTGATAAGAAGGAAAGCAATGCCGCTTTTCTGGTTGATATCCCAGAGGAGACGGAGAATCTGGGATTGCACGGAAACGTCGAGAGCCGACACCGGCTCGTCGGCAACGATCAGGGAGGGTGAGAGCATCAGACTCATCGCCAGGGCGACGCGCTGGCGATGCCCGCCGGACAGCTGGTTCGGATAATAATCGCAGTACCGCTTCGGAAGGCCGACCTGGGTCATCATCTTGAGAACGCGGTCTCGGCGATCCCTTTTTTCAAAAAGCCGGTTGACGCGCAGCGGCTCTTCCAAGAGCCAGCCGACAGTTTTATAGGGGTTGAGCGAATTGTATGGATCCTGAAAGACCAGGCCGACGGAGAGCCTCCGCAGCCGCTTATTTTTCGAAAAGTCGGCGAATAGCGTCTCGTTCTCGTAAATCTGTCCGGAAGAAGCCGGAAGAAGTCCGGTCATGACCCGGGCGAGGGTAGTCTTGCCGCAGCCGCTCGCTCCGATCAGGCCCAGGATTTCCCCGGGGAGTATACGGAGCGAAACGTCGCTCAGAACGGATTCTTCATTCTCTTGGTTGTGAAGGATTCCGGAGGAGTATCCGGCGCTTATGGATTCGATGCGAATGAGGGGAACGGTGTCGGCGGAAGGAGCGGTTTTCTCAGCTCGCGGATCGCGAATGTCAAACCGTGCGCCGCGCAGAAGCTCCGCCGTGTGCGGATGACCGGGGGAATGAAGAACTTCGTATGTCGAGTCGCACTCGACGATCCGTCGATTGTGCAGAACCGCCAGACGATCACATATTTGCTCCACGAGCTTTAAATCGTGGGAAATATAGAGGATGGAGAGATGAAATTTTTGACTGATGCGACGGAGCTGGTCCAATATCTGTTCTTGAGTTACGGAATCCAGTGAAGTGGTTGGCTCGTCGGCGATCAGCAGTGCCGGCTTCAGCATAAGTGCCCCGGCAATCAGAGCGCGCTGTCGCTGACCGCCCGAGAGCTGATGCGGATAGGACCGGTAGATACGCTCGGGATTGTGAAAGCCCACATGAGCCAGCATTTCAAATATTCGCTTTTTACGGGCTGCTGCAGGCTCTTTGGGCACCCCTTCTGTACGGTGGGCCGTAATCACTTCCGTAAGATGCTTGCCGATGGTCATCAGCGGATTGAGGGACGACAAAGGTTCTTGGAAAATGATGCCGATTTCGCTGCCCAGCAAGTCACGCCGTTGATTTTGGGGCATTTGCAGGAGGTTTTGCCCGCGAAAAAGAATCTCGCCCGTCACCTCGGCATTCTCGGGCAGAAGGCCGGCTATAGCAAACGCAGTCAGTGTTTTACCGGACCCTGATTCGCCGACAATCCCAAAAACCTCTCCGTCACGGATATCGAAGGAAAGGCGGGATAAAATCTGGTCATCCTTACGGGTTCCCGATGCGGGGAAACGGAGCGTCAGATTCCGGACCGAAAGAAGAGGCGTGTTCTCGCAGGTCATGGCTACACCCCTCCTGACTTGAATTTGATTCGGATTCCCTCACTGAAAAAGTAGAGGCCGAGAACATAAAGCACCAGAAACAGCGAGGGGAAAATGATGATCCACGGCGCGGTCGTTACGTAGCTTTGTCCCTCCATGAGCATATTACCCAAGCTGGGGTCGGGTACCTGAACACCTTGTCCGAGATAGCTTAGGCCGGCCTCAGCCAAGGCCATGTTCGCGATTCCGACGACAACGGCCGGAGCCAATTGCGGAATCAGTCCGGGGAACAGATGAATCCAGAGCAATCGGGGAGTCTTGACTCCGATCAGTTTTGCCAAGAGTATGTATTCGCGATTCTTGAGTTGGCGGATTCCGGTTCGGAAGATTCGCGCGTAGCTCGGGGCGAAAACAATGCCGAGGCCTAAGATGATACCCGGTAGACCCTTGCCGATTACAGCGACAAAAACGAGGGCCAATAGTATCCCGGGAAACGCCATGATCGAATCGGAAAGGAGCATCAGCACGTTATCGATAATTCCCCCGAAATGACCGGCGACGGAACCGATAACCATGCCGAGAGAAAGTGCGATTGCGACGCCAAAGAGAGATATCGTGATTGTGGGATGTGTCCCGAGCATGACCCGGCTCAATACGTCACGGCCCTCATGGTCACAGCCGAAAATGTGCGAGGCGCTCGGCGCGGCAAGTTTCGTGGCGCTGTCGGTGGCAAAAGCATTGTCGGGCAGATAGAAACAGGCGAGGAGTGATATAAAAACCACTGTCCCGACGAAGATACCGCCGAGTATCAGAAACAAACTGTAGGATTGAAATCGAATCATCTTCGGCATGGGTACCCTTTCTACTTCAGACGAATTCTCGGATCCACCAGACTATGCAGGATGTCGGCAATGAAGTAAACGATGACGGTCATTAGAGCCAGATAAAGGACAATTCCCTCGGTGAGTGGAAAATCACGCGTTTCGATACTCATGATCAGGAGGCGGCTGATGCCGGGAATGTTAAAGACCATCTCGACCACCAGGCTTCCGCCGAGGATTTCCGAAGTAAGAATCGAGAAAACCGTGATAATCGGAACGAGCGAATTGGGAATGATGTGACGAAGCATAACATTTATGTTCGAGAGCCCGTGACTTTTGGCGGTGCGGACGTAATCCTTTTCCCGTTCGGAAATTATGGAAGATCGGATAAATTTCTGCGTAATGGCGATTTTGGGGATTGCGACCGCAAGGGAGGGATAGAACAAGCTGGCGATAAAGCCCGGAACGCTATCCGTGTATGAGATATATTCACCGGCGACAAACAGCTTAAGGGTCAGTCCCAGAAAAAGTGTAATCAGCAGACCAAGGACGAAAGGCGGGAAAGCAAAAAGAACATGCCCGATAACGGAGAGAAATTGGTCGAGAAATTTACCGGGACGCCGTGATGCGACAATACCCAGCGGAAAGGCAACGAGGACGGTCATGATAAGGGATAAAGCGGCGATTGAAAGGGTTACGGGGAGCTTCTGCGCGATCAGTCGCGCAACCGGTTGCCGGAATGAAAGGGATCGCCCGAGATCCCCTTGTACGGCGCCCGTGATCCACTCGAAATAGCGAACGGTCAAAGGCCGATCCAATCCCAGCTCCGCACGGAGTGCCTCAACCTGCTCCTCGGAGGCCTCGGGACCGAGAATGACTCGCGCGGGATCTCCGGGGATGACGTAAAAAGCGGCAAACGTAATCAAGGACACCAGGAAGAGGGTACATAGGAGCTGGATGAATCTCTTTAGAAAATAACTCATAATCCTCTTTTATAAGAAACCTCGTACCGCCGCTCGTGCCGCTAATTGTAATGAACCGTCGACATGTCCTGCACATATATAGGATACACTACGTAGCCGCTCAATTCATCGGAAACGGCGACGATATTTCTGGGAGACTCGAAAAATACCGAGGCGCTGTCCTCGACCAGTAATGCTTGCAGACGCCGGTACAAGTCGACCCGTACATCCTCGTTAATTTCAGTATGGACACTTAGAAGTACCGCATCGTACTCGGTGCTCGAATAGTTGATGAAGTTGTTGTCGGAGTCCGAAGCATACCGGCTCAGGACATCCTTCGGAGAGAATTCGGGAGTAAGGGCAATAATCGTTGCCTCGAAATTCCGATTGGAATAGACTTGGCTGAGCCACGTGGCCCAGTCGACGGAGAGAATCGATAAATCGACGCCTACCCGACTCAATTGGTCGCTGATGGCGGTCGCCGCGTTCACGTGATGACTGTAATTCGAAGGCACTGTCACGGTCGCCTCGAAACCCTCCGGATAACCGGCCTCCGCAAGAAGCTCAATGGCCTTTTCCGGGTCGTAGGGAAATGCGTTTTCGAGCGTTTCGTTGTAATAGGGGCCCATCGCGGGAGACATGCCGGTATAAAGAGGGGTTCCCTCTCCGTTCATCAGAAGAAGAATCAACTCCGTGCGATCGACGGCATAATTCATCGCTTCCCGCACCTTCGGGTTGTCGAAGGGAGTTGCCTGATTATTGAGCGCAAAGACGTGAATCATGTTGGTTTCCCCGGTAACAATCCGGAAATCCGAGTGGATTTGTCGTGCTTTCTCGGGATCCAGGTACGGAAAAATGTCGATGCTGCCGGATCGAAGAAGTAAAAATGCAGTGTTCATGTCGGCGGTGATTCTGAAGGTGACTTTGTCCAGATAGGGAAGGCCCGGCTGCCAATAGTTCTCGTTGCGCACGAGTATAACCGACTCGGCGACGCGGTATGAAAGGAATTTGAAAGGACCGGTCCCGATCGGAGTCTCGTTGATGTCGGATACGGACCGGGGAATGATTGCGACGGTCAGAAACGGAAGAAGCTCGGCGTCCGGCGCCTTGAGAAGAACGTGTACCTCGTTCGCCCCGGAAACCTCTACTCCGGCGATCCCCGAGAGCTCGTTTCGAAGCGGCGTGCCGGTTAGCAGC
>CAYGIB010000164.1:0-4971 GCA_964349735.1 uncultured Oscillospiraceae bacterium
GCCCTTCGCAATTAATTCCAACTCAACCTCAGCGAGTTCTTCCTTAATCTTCTTGCGCGCCCCGCTCGCGTCGGGCCAGTCAAATCCAGACTTGGCTGCGCGTCTCTGTAATTTTTCGCTTTTCATCAGGGCGGGCAGGCCCTTCGGCACATCCAGAAGTGTCTGGGAAAAGGTGCTCTGATTCTTTTCAAGCATCTTATTCTTTTCCCATACTGACAGCACGGCATCCGGCGAATCCGCCCGATCGTTGCCGAAAACATGCGAGTGCCTGAAAATCAGCTTCCGACTGATGTTGTCCGCAACGTCATCGAGTGAAAAGTTCCCGTCCCGCTCCGCCATTGCGGAGTGAAAATACACCTGCAAGAGTACATCGCCCAACTCGTCCTTGATCCGCTCCGGATCGCCGGTGTCGATGGCATCGACGGTTTCATACGCCTCCTCGATCAGGTTTTTACGAATGCTTTCATGTGATTGCGCCTTGTCCCAGGGACAACCCTCCGGACCGAGCAGACGCGCCATAATCTTTCTTAAGTCCTCGGATGTGTATTTGCGATCCTCGGATAAATCCCACGTTTCGTTCATGATCTTGCCTTCCTGCTTTGCTAATCGCGAAGCAACGGTACCCGGCGTTACAGCAATCGAATCTGAAAGCGGTCAAACGCGACAGGCTCGTTGTATTGCTCTGCAAAAAATATCGTCTGACGAAAAGCGGCGAACTCATGTGTATTCTTGGAAAGCCAAAGTGGAATTGGTATCTCCAGCGATCTGCACAAGCCAATCAGAGCGTGCTCCAGTTCCTGAACGAAGGTCTCCTCTTCGTGACCGGTCACAATTAAGCTCGCAATCATTATATTGGCTTTGAAAAGCTTTCCTTCCAGTCGAATCATTTCTTTCTCCCTTGCCGCAATTCTGCCCCCGATTATTCATACTCTATTCACCCGAGTTGAACGTCATCGCAATAATTCATTGTTATCATGAGGTTGTATCGAGCAAAGACTCCTTACTTCATAACACCCTCCTTACAGATGCCGACGCCCCCCGTCGGCATCTTCTTTTGTCCAAACCCATTATATATCAATTCCGGTGTATCGGTTCCTCTCGTGATATGCTAAAATCTTATTATACATTTCATAACGTTACGAAAGGCAATGGTGCAATGACGCGCGAATCCGACCCGGTTGATTCCTCTCGAAAAGAACCTCTGCAGACATTGGAACAGCGTTTCCCGATACGATATCGGAAGCCATCGCTCGTCCCCGTGCAGATGCATATCACCGGAAATAAGCTTCGCATTCGGTTTTTCGTTCGCTATGCTCGTAAAATGCTCCATTATTTCCCCGGAACGAACATCACGTACGCCGATATTTTCGAGGCCGGCATAAGGACCAATTGGTCCGGTAAATATACTTTTGACTGGATGGCGGACGACGGATATGAGAAGGCCAAGGCCAAGGCAAGCTTCCGGGTTCTGACCAATGAGAACAACCCTATGGACGAGGAGCTTTTCCCGGACTCTCCTGCCGCGCGTGTCAGTATCGAATTTATCCGGCAGGGCAGCCCGGAGGCGATTAACGATTATCCGAGACAGCGCTTTTTCCGGGTTACCTTTACGCTTTTCGACTCGTTTCCCTCACACGTAATAAGTCCTCCTTGGCGTTGGTACTGGGGCTTCTTCAAGTCGTTTCAATTGGAATCGACACATCTTAATTGGTCCAGAAGTCATCCGGGCAAGGTCGTCCTGCAGAAAAAGCTGAACCGTCACTCTTTTCAACAGACCGGAGCGCACGAGATCGGCCACCTACTCGGCATCGGCGACGCATACGGAGCTAACTACCGGTTTTTCTACGAGGCGCCCAGCACCGGTAATCACATGATGTGCCACAACCGCCAGGTTCAGCCCGAAGAAGTGTATATGTTTCTTACCGCGCACCTCAAAAACAGAATGCAGTATTTTCCAAAGAAGTTCATCGCATTCGTTTTCCTCGCCGGAATCCGGCGGTCAATCAAGCTCAAGATTAACCCTCTGTTTAAAAAATCAAATCGAAACCGGGCATAGCCGCTCAACCTTTTTGCTCGACGGGGCGCGGTATCGCTGTTTTCGGAACTTGCAACTTTTTTGTTCGAAAAACCCGTTTTTACCGTTTCATTCGTGACCAAGTTGTAAATTGATTCAAATTTGCGCCATAATTCGCATTCTGACAACATCCTTTGATATTGTATGGAGCATTATTTCGATGTAGAATAATTCTAGAGAACTTAAGTAAATATTTGAATATGGTGTCGTTTCGACTCTGTTGAATATTTACATCTAGAGGAGGTTCACATGAAAAAGTGTCCGGATTGCGGTATGGTCATCGCCAATCAGGCGATTCGTTGCCCAAAATGCAAATATGATTTCACGGATGGTCAGGGATCGGCAGCGGCGGGAGCGACAGCTACCGGTGCACCGAAGAGTTCCGGTGCGATCATGCCTATGATTGTTGTTAACAAGGATAATGTAGACGAGATTTATGCCGATCTCAAGTCTCGAATCATTAAGCGTAAGACAGAATTTGATCACTTCGCTGATTTTCTGGAGAATCGAACCTCTTGGATGACATCACCCGCCGCCCTTGAAGGCCCGATGGCTCACGAGAAAGGCCTGTTGATTCATTCTGTCGGAGTTGCGAAGCAATTGCTTCGTATCAAGGAGGCATTGATGCCCCAGCTCGATGACGAGTCGGCGATCATCATGGCTTTGTTTCATGATGTCGGCAAGGTTGGCGTAGAGGGCAAGCCACTGTTCCTTGTTGAAGAGAGAATGACCACATCGGCTTTGGGTCTGGGTCTCGGCAGGAGCCCTTCCTCATCCTCCGCTTCGTATATCCTTAATCCCAAATTGGTTCATATGAGCGTCGGGGTTCGGAGTCTGTTCCTGGTATCCCAATATATGCTCTTGTCCGATGACGAAGCACAGGCAATCTGCTATCAAGGCGATCGCTTGCAGATTAACGGCAAAGAAAATCCGTTGACGATGGTTCTTGAGACCGCGAACCAATGGCAAACCAAGATTTACGAGAACGACGAGGTCATGAGACAGTATAGCTTCACGGCAACTTCCACCAAGTGATTGTCTGCCGAATCGAAATTACCGTTAAGACCCGGGAATCGAAAGGTTCCCGGGTTTTTCCTTATATTAAGTCCTCTTGAATGAGGTCAAACGGAGAATTCGTGATAAGATAACAGCAAGTCCGGAATCCTTCATATGGTTCGGGCTTTCTCCGTCTCTCCGATAATATCCAAGAATATACGAACCACACCGGGATCAAATTGAGTTCCGGAATGGGTAACCAACTCACTGACCGCATAATCCTTCGGCATCGCCGCCCGGTAGGGACGATCCTTCGTCATCGCGTCAAATGCATCCACTACGGCTAGAATTCTTGAAATCAAAGGGATGGCCTCACCGGATAGTCCCTGCGGATATCCGTTCCCATCCCATCTCTCGTGGTGGGTCAGAATATAATCCGCAATCGGTACCAATTCGGCGGAAGCCATCGCGATGCGAAAACCGATTTCGGTGTGCCGACGCATCTGCGCCCATTCCTCGGGAGTCAGTTTTCCGGGCTTATTGAGTATCTCATCGTTGACACCAATCTTTCCGATATCATGGAGGGTCGCCAACAATTCAAGCTCACTTAACTCGACCTGATTCAAGTGCATCCTCAATCCGACCTCGCGGGTCAGTTCGGCGAGACGTTCCGAGTGATCCTCGGTTTCCTGACTTCTGGCACTCATCGTTTGCTTTATTGATTCGACAATCGCACTGTGTAAGCTTTTCCGTTGAAGAAGCTTGCGCTTATTCATATTCTCTTCGGCCAGCTTCCTGACCGAATCCATGGAAATATCCTGCATATCCTTGGTCGCGTATCCGAAGGTCATGTGGATGCGGTCAAAATCACTGTCCGCTAAAGCGTTGTATGCATAAAAGGCCGATTCAATCGACTGCACGACACTCTGTGCAACAGATGACTCTGTATTCGGCATCAGAATCGCGAAGTCATCGCCCCCGAGACGTGCGAACATGTCTTGTTCTCGAATACATTTGGAGATCAGCCGCGCTGTTTTAACCAGAAAGGTATCCCCCTTTTCCGTTCCGAACGCGTCATTAATCAACTTCAGTCCGTCAATATCTCCAATGATGACCGAGACCGGAAGTACCGACGAATCGAAATCCATCTCGCTTTTCTTCTCCAAAAAGAATCTCCGGCTAAACGCACCGGTTAAGGTATCGTGCGTCAGGAGATAGTCGATTTGTTTCTCCTTATCCTTTTTGGCGGATACGTCGATGATTAATCCTTCAAGCGCTACGACCCCTCCGGCCTCGTCATAAATTGCCTGCCCCTGCTCATAGACCCATACACTCTCGCCCGTTACCTTAGTAATCGGATATTCTCCGCGAAAAACAGATTTCTGCTGAATTGTCTCTTCCCACGCCTGCCAAATACTCTCTCGATATCCGGGATTAATCATGTCGTTAAATGACAGATCCGCATTTCCGATCAAACTTTCCGGTTTGTAGCCTGTTAATTCATAACAACCTTCGGAGACGTAGATTGTCGTCCACTCGCGGTCGTATTTACAGCGATACGCCATTCCCGGAAGGTTTGCCAATACCATCGCTTTACTTCTCTCGCTCTCGGCGAGTCGCTCTCTGGCCAAGCGACGCACGGTTACATCAGACAATATAATAAGAGCTCCTCCCTTAAAAGGCGCAATCCGGCATTCGTAGAACATATCACGAGTCAGGTGAATTTCTTCCAGAATAATCAGCTTCTGCTCGTTGATTGACCTTTGTATGGCGGTAAAAAGAATCGACGGTTCCTCATTAAATTGCTTCCAGTCATCGTCACTGATGAGTCGCCCCTTGCTGTCAATCGACAGACTAAGTGATTCGAGTTTCGCGTCGCAACTCAAAATACAGCCGTTGCG
>CAYGIB010000165.1:0-4947 GCA_964349735.1 uncultured Oscillospiraceae bacterium
AGACGCCGCGATGCTGACCGATACATGGAAAGATGAACTGGACAAAGGATATACGGTTTCATACTCATTCACCGGAGAAGAAAAGGCCGATCCTTTAACTCCGGAAAAACAAGAATTTCTTGAAAACAGCATCGTTGTCTTAGAACACAGAATCATAACCGACTCATACCCTCAGGGCTTGAATATGACCCTTGCCTCCATGGGAAAAGACGCTTCCGTATCCGTCGGCAAGTTCCTGGCCGCTGTCTTAATCATTATGGCCGCCGGCAGTTCCATTGCGCAGGAAATCGCAACCGGTTCCATCAAGTCGCTGATTATCGCACCGGTTCGCCGATGGAAAATATTCACCGCCAAGCTGATGGCGCTGCTGTCCATTCTCATCGCTTCCCTGCTTATGATATCGATCCTTTCAAGCCTCACGGTCATGACTGTATTCGGAGGTGATGCGGTGGTGGATTATGTTTACGCCAATAACGGCGTTGTCGGTTCTGTGCCGTACATCCTCCATGATATCCTGTTCGTTTGCGTCGGAAGTGTTGACATTCTGGTGTTTCTGATTTTCGCGTTGATGCTATCTACCGTAATAAGGAACACCGCCTCTGCGGTTGGGTTATCCGTCGCTATCTACCTCATTACCGGAAGCGTATCCGAAATCTTCATGCAATTGCCATTTCCTCGGCAGTTGTGGATGGATTTCATACCCTTCTTGAATTTCGACCTGGCAAGCGATGTCTTTCCTTTCGTCTTATATACCTTGCCATCGGATTATTCCGAGTTAGCGCTTATGAATATGAATGCATCCCGACCCGGACTGCTGTTTTCCTCTGTTTATCTGATCATTCTGGTCTTCTGTATGCTGCTGACCTCTTATGACTCCTTTTCGCGAAGAGATATTAAGTAAGGGGCTCCTCTCCGCGCGGCCATCCTGCCCGGATTCGAGACAGCATCTCCTCCATCGGGAGCAACCCGCTTACCGCGTCGAAGCCTCCGACGCTGCAGGCTCCCGCAGCGAGAGCCAGGCGAACCGATTCATCAAACCCTTTCCCTCCGACAATTCCGGCAAGAAAGCCTGCAATAGCGGCGTCTCCCGCCCCGTTAGCCGATACGACCCTTTCCGCTCGAAAAGCAGGCTCAAAGCCTTCGCGGTCCGCCATCTCCCGAACCGTTCTGCCCAGGCGCTCCGCAGTCTGTGCGATGCGTTTTGCACCCGCGGTTCGGTAATACATCCGTGCTCGCCGCATTTTATGATTATGACGCCGGCACCCATCGATATCAAACGTTCCGCCAACGGGACAATATCTTTCGATACCGACAAATCGGCCGGGATACCTCCACCTCCGGAGCTACGCTTTTTCCAGGAGCGATAGCGGTCCGGATCGATAAAGAAGCATATTTCTTCGAGACTGGGCAGGAAAAAATCGACCGACGGCAGCAGGCGGGTCAGAATCGCATTCCAATCCGCGGAGGCGGCCGGAGAATCCCCGGTGACCATCGCCATATCCAAGGAAGTAAGTATTCCCCGTGACTTTGCGGATTCGAACATGGAAATCAGTTCGTTTCCGGAGTCCTCGTACATCCTTTTCATCAGCGGAGGATATCCGAAATGAAACCATTTTATCTCGCCCGTCAGGGCTTCTTCTATATCCGAAGCCTCGAAACAATCGCCCGCTCCGGGGTCATGCAGGAAAATCCGGTCCGTTCCGGGAGTGGACAGAACGACAGTATAAGACGTACCCTTCTCCTCGGTGCGAATCAGACCGCCGTGAATACCAATTGAGTCCATGAGATCGGTTAGAATATCTCCGAACGCGTCCCGGCCGATTCGAGCGACCACACGAACATCGACGCCCAGAAAACGAAGCGCTGCCCCCGTGTTGCAGCAAGCTCCCCCCGCATGAATGTCAACGCCGTTCATCGTAATCAACCGGCCGGGGATCAGGCATTCTTTAAAAGATTCGCGGCTGCTCACGGGAAATACAGGGGTGATGTCCAGAACTGCGTTGCCGGCCAGTAAAATCGTTGCCGGTGCTTCCTCCGGGTCAGTCCTTTTCACGATCGGGTCTTCCGCAGTCATCATGCCGGCTACAAGTCAAAGTTCGCCGGATCGAAGGCCCGCATTTTGCCCGGGTCCGTCTGATCCGCCGCGATAATCAGCAATTCGGTTCCGATGGCGCATTGGGGATAGAAATCTGCGGACACGGCGACCCAGCCCGAGTCACGATTTCCCGGCTTGGTGAAGGAAACATAATACCCCGCAAAAAGATCTCCGGAGCCCTTGACGGACATTCGTTCCCTGCTTTTGCACGGTGCCTTTATCATATACTTGGCGTTCTTCATCGTCTGAGTACGCCGATTATATTCACCCTCTACGACCAAGAGGATGGCCAGCAGCAGCACAAGCAACAACATATAGCTGATCTGGATTGCTCTCGGCGTCAGTGACAGGGTGTCGGAATGAGGCATAACCCCCATAATCCAAAACATGCAAATGATGACCCACAAGATAAACAACGCCCAAAACTTCTTATAGGCTTCGTTCTTCTCTTCCTGAAGCACCTTGTGGACGATGTCCAAGTTGACTTCTTCCCACATCACGCATCCCTCCGTTTGTAAATCGGCCATAATTAACTGCGTTGAGCTTCGGCGTCCTGTGATAGCGACCTAAATGATTACTTATCATGATAATATAAACGTATCCGGTATTCAAGTGAGCCTCTGACCTACCGAAAGCCTGCGGGAGCCGGGCTCTTGTGTTGCCTCAAAAAATCTGATCCGCATCGTACAATTTACCACCGAAAGCCTGCGGTCGAGCCGGGCTCCCGCATCGCCGAAAATCCGCTTCGACTCTGCGCGAGAACGCCGTTTTCGATTAACTCGTCGTCACATGCGAGTTGCACGCCTCTCCGAATCGCCAAATCTCCGTACTGCATACGGATTCTGTCGATGACCGACTCAATTTCCGTCGCGCCCTCCCGCTTGTAATCCGCATCGAAAAGAGACCTCTGCCGGCCTGTTTCCGAGGACACCAACCCGGTGGTACGGACCCCCAGGCTTCGCACCGGGCATTCCCAACCGTAATTCCCGCGAAAAAGATGCATCGCCGTTTTCGCGATCTCGTCCGTCCGGTCCGTCCGGAAGGACAGTCTCTTCTGTCGCTCAAATCCCCGGAGATCGGAGCCGCGCGCCCAGATCTGAATCGTCTGAGCCTGAAGGCGTTTCTTTCTTAATCGTCCGGATACTTGGTCCGCAAGCGCGATCATCGTCTGCCAGACATCTTCCTCATTCATCATGTCCCGCGCCGTGGTGGTGCTGTTCCCGACCGACTTGATCTCTCTTTGTTGCGTGCAATGCGCAACCGGCAGGCACTCCGTTCCGTTGGCCGACATCCAAAGCTTCACCCCGTTGATGCCGAGATATTCGCGCAGGTAATCCGGTGACATCGCCGCAAGTGCCCCGATGGTTCGGATATTAATCTTTTCGAGTTTCTTCTGCGTTGCCCTCCCGACAAAAAGCAAATCCCCGACCGGCAAGGGCCAGGCAATCTCCCTGTAGTTATCCCGGGAGATGTGCGTCGTCGCGTCGGGCTTCTTGTAATCCGATCCGAGTTTTGCAAAAATCTTCGTGAAGCTCACACCGATTGAGCAGGTCAAACGGAGCTCCTCGCGCACCCGGGTCCGAATCTCTTCGGCGATTCGAACCGGGTCATCCATCCCTTTTATTCCGCTTAGATCCAGCCAGCACTCATCCAGACCGTACGGCTCCACCCGATCGGTATATTGGCAATACATCTCGAAAAGCTTGTCCGAATAGTAAGCGTATTGGTCGTAGTGTGCCGGAACGACTACCAGTCCGGGGCACTTCTGCCGGGCCTGCCAAATCGTCTCGGCCGTCTTAATGCCGTACGCAGCTGCATGCCGGTTCTTGGCCAGGATAATGCCGTGTCGCTTCTCCTCGTCGCCTCCGACCGCCATCGGAACATCTCTCCATTCCGGTCGACTCACCATCTCTACCGATGCGAAAAAGCAGTTCTGATCCACGTGAAGAATTTTACTTTCCAACTGTCTTCCGTCCTCTCCGTCCGATTTGTCTCTCCGACAGAGTGTTGCAAAGGGAACATTTGTTCGCATTGAGTTTATCATGTTCACTGAATGTTTGCAAGAAATCCCCATTTGTATATCTTCAAAAGGTTTTGTTCTCTTTAAATCTTTGACAAGTTGGTATATAATTTAGGAAAGAATTGATCCACGGCAATGGGATGATCGCCGGAGAGGCGATTGTTCCGACTCCCAAAGGTGGTGGCGGTATGGCAAAGCAAAGACTCCTACTGGTTGACGATGACACCGATATTCTGGAAGTGAACAAGGCTTACCTCGAGAACGAGGGATATGATGTAAGCGTTGCCACGACGATGACACAGACGCTCGAGAAGGTTGCGACCAATTCGTATGACTGTATCGTCCTGGATATTATGCTCCCCGACGGAAGCGCATATGACTTGCCTTCCAAGTTGCGCGTGTACACGAAGGCTCCGATTATTTTCCTTTCGGCCCGTGACCAGCTGGAAGACAAGATTACCGGCTTTAAGGTCGGCGGCGACGATTACATGACCAAGCCCTACAGTTTGCAGGAGTTATCCGCGAGGGTTTCGGCGCATATCCGCCGGAATATGACGGCGGACGGTTTCCTGATGGATTATCCGCCGCTTACGATTAACATCAAGTCGCGCGAGGTCCTGCTGAACGGCAAACAGGTTCACCTTACAAACCGGGAATTTGATATTCTCCGTCTCTTGGCCGAGACCCCGAACGTGATTGTTCCCTTCTCCCGGATTTACTCCGTTGTATGGGGAGACGACGGGATGTGCGACAATCATCTGGTTATGGTCAATATCAGCTATCTGAGAAAAAAGATGGAGAAAGCCGCTCCGGATGTTCTGTTTGTCAAGAC
>CAYGIB010000166.1:0-4931 GCA_964349735.1 uncultured Oscillospiraceae bacterium
TTTTTGCATTCCGGGTCAAAGCACGACGATTGTACATAAAACGAAAACAGCCTGTAAAGCTTTGAACATCAAAACCTTTACAAATGAGTAGTAATCGCCTTTGATGTCCGTTATAATCGAACATGACTAATTTAAAGAAAACCGTATAAGCGACGGGAAACCGACGCGACGGGAGGCGTAGTGAGCAGATTTAAGGACAACAGTCGACAGAATATCCGCCCCTCGACTCTCCTGTTTTTAGCTTTTCCAATGATTTTTTCAGCGGGATTTTCTGATGCCGACGCAACAAAAGCATTGCTCGCTTTGACGTCGGGCAGTTCTGCACTGCAAGGACTGAGCATCTCACTTTTCGTGATGACGATTATCTCGTGCGTCTTGATCTTCAAGTTTATCGATGAGAACAAGCGCCTGAAGAGGACGCAGGAGGATTTGCTTCGAAGCAAGGAGGAGCTTTTCGAATCGGCATACAAAGACATGCTGACTCAGCTGCCGAACCGGTCTCATTTCTATCACCGACTCGCGGAATTAGCACGGGAAACCGGTGCGGACAAGTCAGACAAAGCGGACACATCAACAAAACCGGACGGTTACTTCTGGGAAGTTACCGTTGTTTATATTGACATTGATGATTTTAAACTCATTAACGAGTCCAGAGGTCACCAGGCCGGCGACGCGTTATTAAAACTGATCGCTGTCGAGCTGCTTAAACTAACGGGGGATTACTCGGACGTCTATGTCGCCCGAATCGGCGGAGACGAATTTGTCGTCATGCTCGAGAACCCGATCAGCCGGAAGCGAACCGAGGAAATAACATCGGCGATTCAGGAAGTTTTCAACAAAAAATACTGTGTCGGCGAATGTAATATCTATCCGACCGCCTCCATCGGTATTGCCCGCTTCCCGCAGGATGCCGAAGATGTTTTTGACCTGGTATCCAATGCCGACATGGCACTTTACGAGGCGAAGCGGGACGGGAAGAACCGTTATATGTTCTACAATCCTTCCATGAACGAGATGATGAAGCAAATGACGCACATTCAGAACATGGTGCTGGAGGCGCTTGAGGAAGACCAGTTATACCTTCTTTATCAGCCGCAGATTGACTACTCGAAGCACAAACTCGTCGGTTACGAGGCGCTGATTCGATGGATGGATCCCAAGGAAGGCATGATTATGCCGGCCCATTTTATTCCGATTATCGAAAAGACGGGACAAATTCTGACCATCGGCAAGTGGGTCCTCGAGAAGGCTTGTATATTTGCCAGAAAGGTCAACGAGACGAGTGTCGACGACATTATCGTCTCCGTGAATATCTCGGCGGTTCAATTGGTTCAGAAGGACTTTTTCGATTCGGTCGTTGAAATTGTCGGTAAAACCGATGTCCGCCCGTCCCTGATCGGCCTCGAAATCACCGAAACAGCGATGATTACTTCCCTCAAGCAGAACGCGAACGTGCTGTCGCGTCTTCAACAGATGGGTTTCCACGTTTATCTGGACGATTTCGGAACCGGATACTCGTCGATTCACTATCTGAGAGAACTTCCGATTGAGACCGTTAAGATCGACCAGACCTTTGTCAGCGCGGTTGGTGAATCCGAGGATGACGACGATCTCCTGCGCCTGATTATCCATATTGCGCACCTAATGAAAATTAACGTGATGGCGGAAGGCGTAGAGACCATCGAACAGCTAAGTTTTCTCGAGGAGAATCATTGCGATACCTGTCAGGGGTTTCTTTTCAGCATGCCGATCACCGAGGAAGAGGTTTTCAGCGGAAGCGTTATCCCGGATTTAAGGTATCGGAGATAGCGGATTCTTCCGGTTCATCGTATTAATTGGAATCGATGCCGCGATTGAAGACGGTATCGGAGGCAGCGGATTCTTCCGTTCTATGCCTTCTCAGGCGTCCTATAACAGGGGCGTTTTTTTGTTTTGCTTTTTTGCAACAAATTCACGGGGTGAATCGTCTTATTGTTTAGACAAAGGACAGCAAATATCTTATTGCAAAATGTAGTGGTTCGTATACAATGAGTGTGTTGATAAACAAATAATGAAAATGTATATATCCATATGAAAGAAATGAGGATCGAAAATGAAAAAGCTGACAACTCGAATTCTTACCCTGACGATTGCAGTTGCTTTGTTGGTACCGCTGGCATCCTGCAAGCCGAACAATAAGAATAAAAGCGAAGTAGTATCGGCGGACGACCCGTATTTTTCGATGAAGGAAGTCGAGGTATACAAGGCCGCCAATTTGAATACTTCGGTATCTTTTAATACCATTTCGCTCAACGACCAAGTCGGAGTGCTCCTGGATATTTATGAGTACAACGAAGGCGATTGGAATAAGGTAATTTACGAGGATGCGGTCGAGCATAACTCGATTGATCCGGAGGATTCTCTGACGGACACTGCGGACCCCGCAGTCGAAACGGAAGAAATATCGGATGAACCAATGGATGAACCAATGGACGAACCGACGGATGAACCGACCGATGAACCGACGGATGAACCGGTTGATCCGGGATATGATGACGACCCTTACGACCCGTATGAGTACATGAACAATAATAAACGCTTGCTCTATGTGTTTGATTTAGAGGGCAACAAGGTCGGCGAAGCAGACCTTTCGAACATGTTTGATGCATCGTCTTACGTTCAGAGCATTAAAGGAGACGGAAAAGGAAACATCGCGATCATTCTGGAATCCTACGACGAGCAGAAGATGGAGACGAATCAGTATCTTGTGATTGTCGACCCTTCCGGAAAAGAAGTGAAACCCAAAATTAAGCTTAACGCCGGTCAAGGCGCATGGATTTCTTCGGTTGCCTTTGACGTACAGGGGAACATATATATCAGTGCCTACACGGAAAAAGGAGCTGCCATTCAGGTCAACGATTCTCAGGGCAAACAAATGTTTGCCGTAGAAGAGCAGAACCTAGGAGGCAGTCTTTTCAATATCGGCGGAACGGTGTATGTCGACAGCTATGGAACCGGCGAGAAATATGAGTACAATTTCTACCCGATTGACGTTGCTGCGCAAGCGCTGGGCGAACCGATCGACATGAGAGGCATTGCGATGGGATCCATGACATATTCGGAGAGCGGTATCTATGTGAACAAGGCCGGCGGTATCTTCGTGTATGACCTCGCGACCAAGCAGGAGACGCAGATTCTATCCTGGAACGACACCGATATCGACTTGTCCAAATACGCATACTCGACGTTTCTCCCGTTCTCGAACGAGAAGGTGGTCATGGTTAACCAGGCCTACGACTATCTGAATTACGAGGAGGAGCAAGAACCCCAACCGATTAACATGCTGATATTGACCAAGGAGAAGACCAACCCGAACGCAGGCAAGGAAATTTTGCTTCTGGGCGGCCTCGGCATTATGTACAACACCGAATTGACCTCCCAGTTATATCAATACAACAAGACCAACGCTAAATGCCGGATTGAAATAAAGGATTACGAAGCGCTGATTGACTACACGGAGGTTATGGATCAGGATTATTCCGAATGGATGAAAATCTACGCACAGGTTAACGAGCAGATTTACCTGGATATGATTAACGGAGAAGGACCGGACATTCTCGTGACAGGCTATATGAACTCGTCACTGGAACGGTTTGAGGCAAAGGGACTGTTAGCCGATTTGTATGTGCTCGCCGGAAAAGATCCGAACTTCAATAAGGAAGATTATGTTACCAGCGTGCTGTCGCTTTTCGAAAAGGAAGGCAAGCTGTATCAGTTCCCCACAAGCTTTTCACTGTCGGGACTCGTCGGACCGACGCGCTTTGTCGGCAGTCGGACCGGTTGGACGGTGGATGAGTTCAACGAGATGGTGAATGGACTGCCGGAGGGTGTGTACTCCCTGGTGAACGTAACACAAGCCGACCTTCTTTCTTCCTGTGTATCGGCGTCACTCGATTCCTTAGTCGACTATTCCAAGAACGAGGTTCGGTTCGACAACCCGGATTTCTATAAGCTTCTGGAATTTGCCAAGACCTACGGCTCCGATGAAATCATTGAGCCCGGACCTTATAGAGACGGCTTGAATTATGAGGACGAGAGTACGTATATTGATGAGTGGCAGCTGATGTCCAGCGGAAAGCTTGCGCTGACCCGCGCATCTCTTTACGGAGCAAGATCCATTTCGGATTACCGGTTCAATTTCGGCGAGCCTGTGACGTTTGTCGGATATCCTTCGGGCAGCAAAGCCGGCTTAACCTGTACATCATCCCAGAAATTCGCGATCAGCGAAGAATCCGCAAACAAGGATGAAGCATGGAACTTTATCAGTTACTTCATCAGCATGGATGCGCAAACGAAGGGAGCGATGTATGCCGATTCACCCATCCTTCGCGCCGCGCTCGACGAGCAAATTGAAAAGCTCCTGAATCCTCCCGAGGATGAAAACGGCGGGTATTATCCGTACGATTACGGATATGGATACGGAGCTCAGATAACGCAAGAAGACGTCGACCAATACCTTGCGCTCGTGGATACGGTTTCCATGCTTGAGGGCGGAGACGGCCAGATTCTGTCGATTATTCTTGAAGAAACCTCGGCATATTTCAAGGGACTCAAGACCGCGGAGGACGTGGCTAAGATTGTTCAGGACCGAGTAAAAACATACGTTAGCGAGAGATCCTGACGGTTGAGCGGAGGCATTTAGAGCATGGTGGTTTCCGAAATCCGCGAAACCGAGGATCGGATCGGCGGCAAGAAGAGCAGAAAATTTAAAAAAATTCGCGAGACTCTGGTGTTTTCGAAATATCTGGCACCGAGCGTCGCCGGCGTAATGCTGTTCTTCTTCGGACCGATGGTTCAGATAGCGGTCAACTCCTTTCAGAGAAGCCCGACAAATCCCGAGTTTGTCGGGCTCCGGAACTACGAACGCGTACTTACGAACGCGGCGTTTCTGG
>CAYGIB010000167.1:0-4912 GCA_964349735.1 uncultured Oscillospiraceae bacterium
TTTGGGGGTCTGCAGAACTCGGCACTTGGCAAAATGGAATCGCTTGCCGGGGAAAAGCATGGCGATTACTCCATAAGAGTTACAGCGAATTACCGTCTCATTGTATCGCCCAAATCAATGGATCGAAGAGCAGAAGCCCTCAAGAAGTGCGATACCCTAACCATAAAAGGAGTAGCAGATTACCATGGAAAAGAAGGCAAATTCAATTGGCTTATCCCGTGATTTGATCATTCATCCCGGGGAGTCTCTGGAAGAGGCCCTTATCGATCGAAATATGTCCCAAAAAGAGCTCGCTGTTCGCACCGGCTTTACCGAGAAGCATGTGAGTACAGTGATCAACAAGGTTAAGCCGATCTCTGTTGCCTTCGCAATGAAGCTGGAGATTGCACTTGGGATTGAGGCGTCGTTCTGGATCCGTTTGCAAGCCAACTATGATCGGGAACTCATAGAGCATGAGGAAGTGAACAATATTAGCAGTGACGAAATCGCGATTACGAAGCGCCTGAAAGATATCGTTGATTACGGCTGTTCTGTGGGGTGGCTTACAAAAAAGAGCGACCCGGAGTCGCGTGTGCTGGAGCTCCGCAGGAAACTTACTATCAGCAATCTTCTTGCGATTCCGAATATGCCCCGTGGAGCCGCTTTTCGAGCGCAGGTTAATAATGTCGGGGTTGATCCTTATGTGCTTTATGCAGAACACGCCTTGCGCGAATGGCTGTTAACTAGCGGGCAGGCGGAATATATTCCGGGTATCGAAGAACTCAAAGCAAAGCGTCCGTCGATCAAGGAAGTGAAGTTCGCGGAGGGAGAGGAGTAGAGTTTCGGATTCTCCTCCTACGGCTTCTCCGCAACGGTCTGAGGGGGAGACGAAATAATACTGTAGCCCGTCCGGGAGAGGTGAGAGGACCGATCGCTTTGTGCAAGACCCATTGCTAAATAGGTAAGACAAAGCTGATTCAGACTGGTGTCCTCTTCGTCCGCCTTGAGCACCAACGCCTTGTGTACGAACTTCGGGATCCGGATGTTGAATTTCCCACTGTAAGCATTCGAATAAATCTCGCTCGGTTCCGGAACCTCGGCCCCCATTTTCTCCGCCGCTTCGATCCAAAGGTTCTTATTGATTTCGGCCTCGGAAAGGGCTTCTTCCACGGTGTCGCCGACGCCGATACAGCCGGGCAGATCCGGATATTCCGCGGTCCACTCGACACCTTCCGCGCTCTCGTCCGTAAAAATTCGCATCGGATAATTCTTTCTCATGTTCATCACTCCATCTCGGATCGGCTCTTCATGCCGTCGATGACATCGATTGCTTTCCTAATATAGTTTCGCTTCATATACTTCGTCGGACCGTGCGGCTTGGCGAATGCGATCAAGTAAGTTCGACTCCCGAAGTTGCATCCATAAACGTAATGACCGGACCTTCCGGTTTGTTCCGAAAAACCGTTGTGCTTCAGAAAAAGCACAAATTCTTCGAAAGTTATGTCGCTCGGAGTCGGGGTTCTTCGCAGCCTTTCTTCAAGCTTGTCTCGGGTACTGATTGCGATCACATTCTCCTTGGTTCGCTCACGATTATATAGTACCATGGGTAGTACTTAAATGCAACAAGAGCGGCACGAAACTTGTCCATAAACAGAGTATGCGAAACATCGGAAGAAAGACATAGGATATATGCGCAACTTTCTGACTTAGAAGCATCCCCGGGAGAGATTCTTCGGTGACGACCGATCCGCGATACACACCGTCCCCACCCTCCCTTTACAATTTCCTACCAGTGGCGTAAGTTAAATTTATATGGTCAAGAATAAAAAGAGGTGAATATTATGAAGAAACTACTGTTCGTACTCCTCACCTTCGTACTTGCCCTCGCCATCTCCGCCTGCGGCTCCCCCGCGGCGACATCCTTGCCCGATCTGTCCGTGACGTCATCCGACCCGTCGACCACGGCGGCGCCGGAGATCGTGACATTCTCCGACCCGGCCCTCGAGAAAATGATCCGCGCTTCGATCGGAAAACCGAGCGGTGACATCACCCCGGCGGATGCCGGGGCAGTCACACGACTGGACCTCAGCGGTGAATTGCAGGGATACCTCGCCGACACCGCAACAATTCGCGACATCGACGGGTTGGAGGCCTTTACCAATCTCGAGCACCTCGACCTGTCCTTTCATGAGGTCGGCGACATCATGCCGCTCGTGGGACTTACAAAGCTCACCAACCTGATCCTCACCGGAAACCCGTTCCAGGATATCGCGCCGCTTTCCGGACTCACGAACCTCAAATTTCTCGACCTCTCCGGATGCGCAGCGCCCGATTACGCCCCGCTTTCGTCACTGACGAGCCTTCAATACTTAAAACTTACCGACTCATCGCTCACCGACGTCACGCCGCTCGCCGGCCTTACAAACCTCAAGTACCTCTTCCTGGCCGGTTCCCCTGTAGAAAACTATTTCCCGCTCTCGGAGCTTGAGCCGGGCCTTCTTGAGAAGGATTTCATCATCGCGCATACGCTTGTCGAGCTCGGCTTCTATATGGACTTCGAGCGCAAGCAGGCGATCCTGGAAGGCGACGGCGCGTCCGTGCGCCTCAACCACAGGGAGTGGGGCAACCCGCCGGACGACTGGATGGGCAACTGTATCCGGGTCGTTTTCGGGCAGAACGACTATAAGATCGACATCGGGTATTACCCCGAGCATGACGCCTATGTCGTGATGGCATTTAAAGGCGATCAGGCACTCAACTATGTCTATGACCGTCGAAACGACCCTTCCATTCTCAACATGGAGGATCGCGCGAGTAAGGAAGAGACCGTTCGCGCGGTTTTTGCCGGTACGGAGATGGATCCCGACGACGTGCTGTTGACGCCGGTCCGGGTCTACCACGACCTCCTCGCGGAGACCGCCGGCCTTTCCGTGGAGACGCTTTTCGAGATGCCGTTTGACGAGAATGACCATTCCCTGCCGACGCCGTTCACGCGCCTCGGCTTCGCCTTTCTCGACTACAAGGGAACCTACTACTACGAGGAGCAGGAGCCGCATGCACTGAACCTTTATGTTCATCGGACGGACTTTGATGAGGCCGTGTCCGCCGAAAATCTTCTCGACTGGAACATGGAGTTCTATGATTCGGATGTTAACGGCTACAAGCTCTACATTCTCTACTTCGCTTCGAACGGGAAATATCTCGTAACCATCGAAAAAGACGGCGCAGAAGCCAAGATTGACGTCCAACCCGCGACGGGCGAATACGGCGGCGAATACCCCGACCTCGATACCGCCCGCCAATCCTTCAACGACGCCTTCGGAACAGAAGGAGACGACTTCTTCGATGCGCCGATTGCCCACTTCGAGCAGGTGCTCCAAGCGCGTTTCGGCATGGGGGTCGAGGAGCTGTTCGCGTTGGAGGGGTGAAGAGAATCAGATGCATTCCGACAGTCTCTGCCGGCCATGAAGAGTGAATGAAACTACCTAAACCTCCGCGCCGTTTCCGGTCGCCTATGATAAATTGATGTAAGTATTGATGATGAGTTTATTTAATACGGAGATAAGATGTACAAGAGGTTGATTCAAGTTCTTGCGACCATTCTCTCGCTGATCCTGCTCGCCGGGATAGTGTCCTCTTGCAAAGAACCTTCTTATTCGGCGGAGGATTTCTATCGGGCTCAAATCAAAGCGATCGCACCGGACGGCTCCAAGATCATTTTTTCCGGGGCGCGGGATCGTTTTCTTATGTATGAGTCCTATTTAGTGGGTGCGGAGGCGTCAGATTTTCTCCGGTTGCCCCTGCCGGAAAAATATGAAGATCTATCTCTTTCCCGTGGCGGAAAGGCGATCCTGTACCGGGTCGATCAGACAATATTTGTGATGAGTCCTGACGACGTATCCGTAATGGCCATCTACGAAAATGCATTTCTCGGGCGTTCTGCGCCTTGCTTTTCACCGGACGGAGAAACGGTGTATTTCCTCGGTGAAGAGAGTCGGCTGTACCGCCGCCCGATAAGCAGTACATACAAATGGATGATCACTTCTTTTGAGGTCGTGCGATTCTATGTCGTCGGAGACGGGTCGCGGATCATTTTACACAAGCGAGAGGATCGTAAGAGCGAGCTGATGGTCATGAACGCCGACGGGACCGACCTGAAGAAAATAACGGAGATGGAAAACCCTTATGAATTCTCTTTTTCGCCGGACGGAAACAGTATGCTGATGTACTCGATCGAAGGAAAAGAACTTTATTACATCGACGTAGCTCAAAATATTGTTACTCCACTGCCGTTTGACTATGCCAGGTTGTCCGATGAACCGTTTCAATTCACACCGGACGGGGATCGAATTCTTATATGCGCCGGATTCGGAGAGGAGCTCTTGCATGTCTACTCGATGAAGACCGACGGAACAGACCGGCAGAAGATCATCGACCGGGTCATATGGGATTATCACGTTTCTCTTCCGGACGAAAGGATCGTTAATATTGGGTACATCAATAACAAAACAGAGCTTTGCTCCACGAATATAGACGGAACCGATGACATCATACTATCGCTCACGGATTCCGGATATTATGAAGAAGCGAAAATTTCCTTTTCCGCGGACGGCTCGAGAATCTTTTTTAATCCTATGGTGGGCGACATGATCACGATTCGGTTCGATACGAGTCAAAGTCGGTCGATCACGAAATACGCGGATCCCGCGATCGATGAGAAC
This sequence comes from uncultured Oscillospiraceae bacterium, assembly GCA_964349735.1. Taxonomy (GTDB): domain Bacteria; phylum Bacillota; class Clostridia; order Saccharofermentanales; family Saccharofermentanaceae; genus JAAYCT01. The sequence goes on from CAYGIB010000167.1 coordinate 4,701, forward strand.
AATCCGCCCCCCGGCTTTACTAGGGGTACCGATAACTGCGTTCGGGATTGAGTAGCAGTAGTGGAAGAGCTTTCGGCACCGAGGGAAAAGAACTCTACGATACGCCGGTCAAATACCTTGAGCAGGCACTCCAGGATCGCTTCGGCATGGGGTTGAGGAGCTGTTTGCGTTGGAAGGGTGAGATGGGAAGCGCCCCCCGGAAGAATGTTAAC
>CAYGIB010000168.1:0-4909 GCA_964349735.1 uncultured Oscillospiraceae bacterium
GAAAATCAATGCCGTAACCGCAGGCGTCGCGGATATCAAAAAAATCATCAGCGATACCAAAAATCCGATACTGAATCCTTCAGGCAGAACTGTCCTTTTTATTGATGAGATTCATCGTTTCAACAAGCTCCAGCAGGATGCATTATTGCCACATGTAGAAGACGGCACTTTGATTCTCATCGGAGCGACGACGGAGAATCCGTTTTTCGAAGTGAACAAGGCATTAATCTCACGATCCACGGTACTTTCATTGAATCCTTTAAGCGAAGGGGACATCCTGCAAATTCTTCGGCTTGCATTATCGGACAAAGAGCGCGGCCTGGGGAATCAAGACATCACCATTACCGATGAAGCGCTTTCCTATATGGCGAACGTGTCGAACGGTGATGCGCGCATTGCGCTGCGCGCTTTGGAGCTCGCATCGGTTACCACTCCTCCGGACGCAAAGGGTCGAATTCATGTTGATCTCGACATCGCCAAGGAATGCATGCAGAAAAGGAGCATCGCCTTCGATGCGGATGGAGAAAGCCATTATGACAACATAAGCGCGTTCATTAAGTCGATGCGCGGCTCGGATCCGGATGCGGCTGTTTTCTATCTGGCAAGGGCACTGCACGGAGGGGAGGACATTGAATTTCTAGCGCGCAGAATCTTAATTTGCGCTGCCGAGGATGTCGGAACCGCAAATCCAAACGCATTATTCGTTGCGATGGCCGCTTATCAGGGCATCATAGCGGTCGGAATGCCGGAAGCGAGAATTCTTTTATCCGAAGCGGCCATTGTCGTTGCGACCAGCCCGAAATCAAACGCCTCGTATATTGCTGTCGATAAAGCATTATCCGACGTTGAAAAAATGAGAACCGGGTCCGTACCGATGCATATTCGGAACGCTCCCGCGAAAGGGATGGCGGATCTCGGCTATTCCGTGGGTTACAAGTACCCGCATGACTTTCCGGGAAATATCGTAAAACAGCAATATCTTCCGGACGTAATGCAGGGAACAGTTTACTACGAACCGGGTGAGAACGGTTATGAAAAAAAGATTCGTGAGTTTCTGGCTGATCGGGACCGGCTGCTCCGGGAGTGATGTGATATTGCAGTAATCGTAACAATTGTTACGTATTGTCAACCTCTTTTCCCGTACAGTGTCTATGGGTTAATTTGAGTCTTTTAGAAGACGGGAGTGGTATCAGTGAGTGAATTGAAGCCTTTTCGAGTATATCTGGACCATGCGGCTACGACACCCGTGCGACCCGAAGTATCTGCGGTTGTTACGGAGGTAATGAACCGGGACTTCGGTAATGCTTCTTCCATTTATGCGGAGGGACAGGATGCAAAGCGCTTACTTGAGGAGTACCGGGATCAGGTTGCATCCGTTTTCAATGCCAAGGGGAGCGAGATTTATTTTACTTCATGCGGGACAGAATCGGATAACTGGGCAATTAAGGGAGTCGCGCTTAGAAACTTCGGGAAAAAGATGCATATCATCACTTCTTCGATCGAGCATCATGCGGTTCTTCACAGTTGCCAGTCACTCGAGAAGCTTGGATATACCGTTACCTATCTCCCGGTTGATGCAGATGGATTCGTGCAACCGGAAGACCTGGTAAAAGCAATACAAGACGATACCTGCCTGGTGTCAATCATGATGGCCAATAACGAAATCGGCACCATACAGCCTATAAAGGAACTTGCTGAGATTTCCAGAAGACGGGGCGTTCTTTTTCACACGGATGCGGTGCAAGCGGCGGGAACGATTCCGATTGATGTTCAGCATCTGGGCGTAGACCTTCTGTCTATTTCCGGTCACAAGCTATATGCGCCGAAAGGAGTCGGGGTGCTCTACATCAGAAAGGGCGTTCAATTGAATAACCTTTTCGATGGCGGAGCTCAGGAGCACAACCGGAGAGGCGGAACGGAAAATCTGCCGTACATCGCCGGCATGGCTAAAGCACTAACGCTTGCGGTTGAGGAGATGCTGATGACTTCTTCCAGACTTACGCGCATAAGGGATAAGCTTATCGATGCCATCCTTACCGAAATACCACATGTCCGCTTGAACGGTCACCGTTCTTTGCGTCTTCCGGGAAACGTCAATATTTCGTTCGAATTTATTGAAGGAGAGTCCTTACTCCTGATGCTCGATCATTACGGATACTCGTGCTCAAGCGGATCGGCGTGCACCTCCGGGTCCCTGGACCCCTCTCACGTACTTCTTGCCATCGGTCTTCCGCACGAGATTGCACACGGGTCCTTAAGAATCACAATCGGACGTGAAAATACAGAGGAAGAGGTATTGAGCATCGTGCCGGTTCTTCTAAAAATAGCGGAGCGCTTGCGAGCGATGTCGCCACTTTATGAAGACTATCTGAATGCACGGCAAACGGATTATGAACTGTGTGAAAAGTGTTTTAAGGAGGAGACCCCGGTTTCCAAAGAATAAATTGAGAAGTGAGGGCAAGAATATGTTATACAGTGATAAGGTGATGGACCATTTTATGAATCCCAGGAATGTCGGCGAGATTCCGGATGCTTCGGCGACCGGTACCGTTGGCAACGCGAAGTGCGGAGACATCATGAAGGTCTATCTGAAGATTGAAGACGACCGCATCATCGATGCGAAGTTTAAAACTTTTGGTTGCGGAAGCGCAATCGCGACATCCAGCATGGCTACCGAAATGATCATCGGTAAATCAGTCGACGAGGCGCTTGCGCTGACCAATAAGGCCGTTGCTGAAGCATTGGACGGATTACCTCCGATAAAGATGCATTGCTCATTACTGGCTGAACAGGCAGTGAAAGCTGCGCTCAAGGAATACTACGAGAATCAAGGCGGAATACCGGAAAACAAGAAAAAGTACTTTGCGGTCTTACAAGAAGACGAACATAGTGTATAATGGTTTTATATTACCGATTCTGGTAGGAGGAACTTGAAATGACAGAACGCTGCTCTCGTATGCGTTCTTCTTTTGTTAAAGTGGGGAACAAAAGAAGACCAGCCGCCTTATTTATCGCGCTGATTATTGTTCTCCTTTTTTTATCCGGTTGTAACCGATCCGGACCCGGGGACTCTGTTCCGGAAAACCGGATTAACGACACGCCCGAGAACGTTGCCCGGGTTTATTCCGAGGCCGTTTTCACGGGCAATTACCTGTTGATGTTCAAGTGTTATCCGAGGGATTTCATCGTCAAACTGGACGAGGAAGACCTTGAGAAGACCGCTGTTTGGGGCCGTCAAATCAGTGACTCGCTGCTGTTCAACGCAATAGAGTTTCACGGGACCGACGCCAAGGCCCGGGAGATGACCGACGACAGCCAATCTTTGATTTATCAAGATACGGTTCGCGGCATTACCGATAGAGCGGCCATTGATGCAGACAGCATTGAAGAAATCTCTCAGTGCGAAGTCAATCTGTATTTTGAAAGAGACGGAGTCGACAAATTTCAAACTGTATCGGTAATCGTTTACCTCTATGAGGATCAGTGGTTCGTATATCAGATGGAAGCAATCAACATCTGATATGGTCGATAGCGCCTTTCGATTCCGAGATTTTTTTACGATTGCTCCCGAAATATTATTTTATTCGCAGGAAGGTCCGTCGAAATATGTACGGACTTCCTTGCGGCGCACGTAAGTCGCATTGTATTCAAATCCCATTTCTCTAAGGTATCGTATGGTCTCTTCAAATAAACCGGCAATGGAGGACGTTTCGTGTGCGTCCGAACCCAACGTAATACGCTGCCCGCCCAACTCTCGATAGCGCAACAGCACCTCGGAATCCGGAAAAGATTCACGGACGCCGACACCTGCAACGCGGAGCTTCTGGATGGTTCGAGTATTTATTTCCAAGGATTTCTCATTCTCGATCAGGGCAGTAAGCAGACGGTCAAACGCATCCGGGCAGTCTCGATAAGCCATGGTCGGGTTCTTTGCATTTGAATAGCGAACAATGTAGTCGAAGTGACCCAAAATATCGTATGATGTGCAACTTTCAACCATTTCTGCCAGCGAGAGTATGTATTCTTCGTGAAGAACACTCTTGTCTTTATCATAACAATCACGAAAAAAGTACGGATCTTTGCCGTCGAATAAATGATTGGATAAAATGACGGAATCAAAAGGCAGTTCCCGAATTAATCCGGCATACCGGTTAACCAACTGCGGCTGATATCCGAGTTCGATGCCCAGTCGAATATCCAAGCCCTTCGGTGCATTATTAAGCCATTCCAGATAGGACGCATAATAAGAATGCAAATCAAAGGTTGTCGGCCCTTCAAGGACGTGCGGAAAATCGTCATCATAGTGCTCCGTAATGACGAGCGACTCCAATCCGAGTTCGCGAGCTGCAACGAAGAGTTCATCTGCGGTCATTTTTCCGTCACCGCTGAAGTGCTTGGTATGGACGTGACTATCGGTAATCATATGCTTATGTACGGGTCTCCTTGTCCTTGCTATATTGCCTTAAAAGTATGGTATCATAAATGAACGAATTATGTGAAAGGCGAATCATTATTTACCAAGGAGACCCGTATGATTGATAAAAAGAATACACCGAATAAAAATACATCGGCTAAATCAAAGAAGCTCAACGCAAAATCCGAATATGAATATTTATTAGCAGATTATCCGAATATTTGGAAAACTTCGAGTGCAACGGAAATCAAAAGCATTATGATGTTTGCGGATCGGTATAGGCACTTTCTGGATGCCGCGAAAACCGAGCGCGAATTCAATCGTCAGGCAATTGATATTGCCGAAAAGAAAGGATTTTCCGGCATGAATACAGCCACCGCTTTGAAGCCGGGCGACCGGGTTTACTCATCAATAAAGGGCAAAGGTCTTATGCTGGCTGTAATCGGGAAAAAACCGATGACAGACGGATTTAATATTCTTGGAGCACATATCGAC
>CAYGIB010000169.1:0-4876 GCA_964349735.1 uncultured Oscillospiraceae bacterium
TTCATGGCCATATATATGACGCACACCTCTATATTCCGGAGGTTGTCGAAAAGGGTGCCGCGGTAATTGTAATAAGCAACGATCAGAATTTGTATAAAAAAGAAGAATTAGTCTGTTTTTCGGATAGCAGCAACGTGACCATTATCGGGGTGGATAATACCCGCACTGCACTTGCAAAAATGAGTATGGCCTTTTTCGATTACCCTGCACAGAAACTCGAAATGATCGGAATAACCGGTACAAAGGGAAAAACGACCACAACATATATGATTCATGATATTTTCACAGCAGCGGGCAAAAAATCGGGCATGATCGGGACCGTCGCCAACATTTCCGCCGGAGAAGTGAAACAGGCCAGCAGAACAACACCGGAAGCGTTCGACCTGCAAATGATCCTCGCCGAAATGGTCGCAGCCGGATCGGACAGCTGCGTAATGGAGGTGTCCTCTCTCGGGCTTGCGTTTGGACGCGTGTACGGATGCGATTTCTTTGTGGGTGCTTTTACCAATCTATATATGGATCATATCAGCCAAGCCGAGCATGCTGACATGCGTGAATATTTGGACGCGAAACTGCTTATTTTCGAGCAGAGTAAGAACGCGGTGGTCAACTTGGATTGTGATGTCGGTCTTGAGGTTTCTGAATTCGCGCGAAAATATTGCTCCGTTTATACCTATGGACTCTCTGAAACCTGTGACTGCAGGGCGGAGGCACTCAAGAGGGTGCGACGAAAAGGTATTACAGGAACGGAGATTACTCTTATTAGCCCGTGGTATCAGGGGAAAGTATTTATTTCACTGCCGGGACGTTTCAACGTCTATAATGCGCTTTGCGCGATCGCCGTTTCAGGATTATGCGGAATTCCTTTTGCCGCGCTGAAAGAAGCGCTCGGAAAAGTGATGGTTCCGGGTCGTCTTCAAATGATTCCCAATCGCCTAAATATCACCGTGATGGTGGACTACGCGCATAATGCCGCCAGCCTTGAAATTCTTCTGGATACGCTTCGCGAATACTGTCACGGCCGTCTGATAACGGTTTTTGGCTGCGGAGGAAACCGGTCGAAAACAAGACGTACCGAGATGGGCGAGGTCTCCGGCAGGTTGAGCGATCTGACAATCGTGACCTCGGACAATCCAAGAAGCGAGGAGCCGGTGGACATTATCAATGATATTCTGAGCGGATTGAAGCCGACAGGCGGCACCTTTATCGTCGAACCCGATCGGACATCGGCGATAAAAATGGCAGTTCTTGAGGCAAAGCCGGATGATTTTGTGATCATTGCGGGAAAGGGACATGAAAATTATCAGATATTCAAAGACAAGACGATACATTTCGATGACGCGGAGGTTGCGACCGAGTTTCTTGGCAGCCTATCCGACACGGTTGAACGGATACCGGAAAATGGTTGAATTTACACTTCAGGAAATTGCCTCCGCTGTCGGCGGGAGAATAATCAATATCTCAGACAAACCAAACGATGCGATTCATGTTCGCGGCGTCTGCACGGATTCGCGGTCGGTTCAATCGGAAAATCTGTTCGTCGCTCTCATCGGTGAGCGTTTTGACGGGCATCAATTCTGTCGCGATGTTGCCGCAAGAGGCGTGTGTGTGTTTATCATTTCTCAAGAGGACGCACTACCCATACATTGTGTCGGAATTCTTGCTCAAGACACGCTTCGAGCATACCAGGATTTGGCAAGATATTACCGGACCCGGCTTGGATGCAAGGTCATTGCGGTAACGGGAAGTGTCGGAAAAACCTCGACACGCGAGATGATCGCAACGGCTCTCGGCTCATCCCGAAAAACGCATGTTACGGCCGATAACAATAACAATGAAATTGGCCTTCCTTCGACGATTTTGTCTGCTCCCGAGGATACACAGGTCATGGTTCTCGAGATGGGCATGCGACAAAGAGGCGAGATTCGCCTGCTCACGACTTTAGCCGAACCGGATATCGCGGTCGTAACCAATATCGGTTTTTCGCACATCGAACGACTCGGCAGCCGAGAGGAAATTCTGGCCGCCAAAATGGAGATTTGCGAAGGGCTTGACCCGGACGGAGTCTTGATCATTAACGGTGATGACACGCTTCTTACCGGCTATGTCTCCGTGCCGGAAAACGTACTATGGGGAAAAATAGGCGAGGCTTCATGGAATCCCGCGTCGTGCAGGAAAACATCATCTACATACTGCGTCCACTCAGACCATATCGTGATGAGCGAAACGGGAACATCTTTCGAGGCGGTGCTTGTACGGGAAGATCGAACAGAGTACCGCATCGGTATCGAATTGGAGTCGACGGGAAGGCATCATATCAAAAATGCGATGTTCTCTTTACTGTGCGCGGCTTTTATCGGAGTTGACTTAATCGAAGTCGCCGATGCGATTAAAAATTTTCACCCGATAGTCGGTCGCGGAAAAATCATTCACACAAAGCACTTTACGGTTGTCGACGACGCATATAATGCCAGCCCGGAGTCCATGGCGGCTGCGTTTGAGAGCATTGGCGTTCTTGCCGGAGAAAGAAGAAAAATCGCTGCTATTGGAGGAATGCTGGAGCTGGGGAAATTCGCGCCCGAACTGCATCGCCAGGTTGGAATCAATGCCGCGGAATTCGGGATAGACGGATTATATGTTTGCGGAGATTACGCACACAATGTCCGCGACGGTGCATTATCGGTTCGCCCGGATATGCCGGTGTATGTTTTCGAGAACACAGCGGCGCTTGTCAATGCAATTTTGCGCGAGCTAATGCCGGGAGACGTCATTTTAACGAAGGCATCCCACGCTTATGGATTTGATTGGGTCGCGAAAGAAATTATCCGAAACGACGGCGGTCCCGCACCGGCCGAAAAGGAGGGCACTTAATGCAAAGCAATGCGAACACCCTTCTTCAAAATCGAAAAAACGAGGTCTTAGAAATTCAGGCCCCGTATCGGATGAACATCCCGCTTCTGCTTCTGACCTTTGTTCTGATCTGTTACGGTATGATCATGCTGTTTTCGGCCAGTATGTCGCGCGGGTATGCGTTGGAACAAAATCCGCTCTATTACGTCATCAATCAGGCACAGTGGACCATCATAGGAGTCGGGTTTGTTATGCTGCTCCTGTTTATTCCGATACGCATCTTTGATCACTGGCCGTTTATGCTGGCGGTATATATCATTGCTCTCGCACTGGCCGTAGTAACATGGAAATTCGGTGCGGTATACGGCGGATCGAGAAGATGGCTCGAAATCGGAGGAAAAACATTTCAGTCCTCCGAATTCATTAAGGTTGCGACCGTATTTTGCCTCGCCGGTTATCGCTCGTTGATTATGCGTTTGCGCAGAGCAGAAAGACTGAAGTGTCAAAACCCCAAAATACAGGGTATTTTCGACGGATTCATCGACTTGGCATTACCGTTTCTTGCGATACTCATCTACCTTTCTTTTGTGGTTATGCAGCCGCATATGTCATGCTTCATTATCGTATTGCTAATTACCTTCGTTTGCTTTGTGGTCTCGGGAATCAAGTTGCGGTCATGGTTTTACGGCGGTATTATCCTGTCTGTTGTTTTTGCAGTCGCGCTCTCGGCTTTTTTCATTTTTGCAAAGGAAGCGGATAAGAAAAAGCTGGCGGATAATTTCACGCACGTAGGTACCAGGCTGAACATTTTCACTACACTGCGTTCCGAGGACGGCGACGAAAAGGATACGGTGGAAGTGGCGGATACCGCGGCCGATGAGAACGATGTATATCAGAACCGCCAATCCATTATCGCAATCGGGTCGGGAGGCGTTTCGGGTGTTGGATTCGGAAACAGCCGACAGAAATTCATGTATTTGCCTGAGGCTCATAACGACTTCGTATTTGCCATCGCCTGCGAGGAGCTGGGATTCATTGGCGGATTGTCGATTATTGCTTTGTTTTGGGCCTTTCTGTGCGGCGGTCTGTCCATCGCATGGAAAGCAAAGGGCGATTTTTCCAGAATACTTGCCGTCGGATACACAACGCTGATTGTAATCCAAGCTTTTCTCAATATCGGAGTGGCGATGGGCGTGATTCCGCCGACGGGCATCACACTGCCGTTTTTCAGCTCGGGTGGCTCGGCGAATCTGTTTTTTCTGGTTGCCGTCGGTCTTCTTTTGTCGGTTTCAAGGTCCGGTGTCGGCAGAAAAAAATTGACCATAATCGAATGAGGAAAAAGTAATGAGCGTAAGAATTCTTGCCGCAGGAGGCGGAACCAGCGGACATGTGTATCCGGCAATTGCCATTGCAGACCGGATTATTAAGGATTTTCCGGGAAGTGTTGTGGAGTTTTGCGGAACCTCCCGCGGAATTGAAAGCGATCTGATACCGAAGGCCGGGTACCGAATGCACGAAATTCGAGCCAGTGGATTGCCTTCGAGGATATCTATAAAAATGTTTCGGGCTGTCGGGGATTTCCTTGCCGGCCGAAAGCGTTGCATCAAACTGATTTCAGAGTTTCGACCGGATGCGGTCCTCGGAACGGGAGGATATGTTTGCAGCCCTTTAGTATCGGCCGCAGCGAAAATGAAGGTTCCCGTTATTCTGCACGAGCAGAACGCTTTCCCCGGAAGATCAAACCGATATATGTCCCGGAAAGCGGCTGCGGTATGCACCGGATTCCTCGGAACGGAGCATTATTTTAAAGCTGCCGAAAAGGTTTACTATACCGGCAACCCGATTCGTGACGTTTTTCAAAATGTCGATCGGGAGATCTCACGGCAGAAGCTCGGCTTCCGCGAGGGGGAATTTATTATTCTGGCAATGGGCGGAAGTCTCGGAGCAAGGACGATCAACCGCGCAATCACAGGGCTTTTCGAGCAGCTTCACGCGCTTTATACGCTTCAAATGCACGCTTAATTAG
>CAYGIB010000170.1:0-4867 GCA_964349735.1 uncultured Oscillospiraceae bacterium
GTCCATTGTGGCGATGATCAGACGCAGCTGTCCAAAAATAATGTCCTTCGCCAATTCCTGGATCGCACTGAGAGGGAGACCCAGCAATCTTTCCGCGGCATTTTGCATGACACCTTCTTCGGTCGAGATGCCTACCGTGAATCTGGAAGGCACATCGATACGAATATTTTGCCTGGAAAGCGCATTGGTCAGATCGACACTGATGGAGATCGGCGTTAAATCCATGTATTCATACGCCTGGAATACCGGCCAAATAAAGGCGGCACCTCCGTGGATACAGCGGGCGGAACGGTTGGTTCCGTCCAAATTGTTTCCGACCTTACCATAGATGACCATGATTTTGTCGGACGGGCACTTGCGGTAACGGGACAGAATAATAATGATGGTGGTCAATAGTACAATGGCTATGACCACAAAGAGAAAAACCAGAGCAGGATTGACTTCGTTCATAACAGAAACCTCTTCTTTCTTTTCACTATGTTTCGTTGTTCGCTTCTTCGACAATAAGAGTGTTTTCATCGGCCGTGCCGATGACCCGGACCAGCTGTCCGGGAAGCAGGGCTTTGCCGGCTTTCGTCATCGCATCGCATTCGGTGAATCTGCCCTGAAGAGTCAGGGTAACTTTACCGGTGATTCCCGTTTCCGGGACAGTGATATACACTTTCGCCGTTTTTCCGACTGCATTGCTCAGGACGATATTTCCCTTTTCCTGAAGCCTTGCGGTCATTTTCATCAGCAGTGCGACTCCGATGAGCGCAATGGCTCCCGCCAAGAGAGACACGGTAATCGTAATGGCGATATGGGCTCCGAATGAATCGAGAACAACTCCCGTCCATCCCCCTACCGCCAGAAAAGCGATGATTCCCCGAAGGCTGAATAAGGCGAACCCGTTCGCTGATTCCGCACCGCCGGATATGTCTCCGGCATCTCCGTCAATATCGACATCGCCTTCTACTTCTCCGACCCCAATCATAACCAGAATCGTCTGGATGATGAGGATTACGGTGGACGGAATCGCAATAAGACCGAAAATTTGCTGAATAAAGGTCAGCTCCTTCCACCAATCGAACATAATTTTCCTCCCTCCTTACAAAATCGAAGCTTGACATGATACGTTTCCGGGCTCTCTTCAGACTTGAATGTCATCCAGCAGCCCTTCTGCTCGCTTTTTTACCTGAATGCTCGTATAGGCAATGATGATGATTTCCAGTGCACTTTCAAGCCTTTCCGAAGCTCCTTCCACGGTTTCGACGTAGTCGCTTGTCACTTCTGCGATTAAGGCTCTGAGCCGGTCCGCCTCGGTAACATCCTTTCCGTGATATCGCTCCGCCACAGTACAAATGTACTCGAAAAGCTTGGATTCCGGAATAATGTCGTCCGATCGATCAAAGACGGATCCGTTCACGTAGGACAGCAGAAAAGCAATCTTTTCGAGCTGAAACGCTTCACGAAGCATGTTAATGATTAGAATTCGTGCCACTTGATCGACATTGTACCGGCGGTTCTGCGGTGGACTTACCCATCCCCGCTTCACCCAGTTCTGAAGAGCCGAGGCGTCCAGCCCGGTCATTTCCCGGATTTGTGACAACATCAGACTGGACGTTGCCGCAAAGATTCCGGATAGAAATCGCGCATTGGTTATTCCTTTGGTTTCCGGGATTACGGTACCCGGTATCGTCATTGCTTAATCCTCCTTTCGTTTGAATATGTGTGAATCATATCACACGTTCACGCGAACGTCAATAGGGTTCGCGTGAGTTTATATTGTGCTCACGGGAACCCGCGTTGCGATTCATGATCGTTTCTCAAAAGATACCTGCCGGAGCGGCGCTCCGATGTGGATTTTTCGGTTGTTTCACCGATGCCGCCAAAATGGCGGGTACATACGTCGACAGGCACGTTTTTGCGAACGGACCGAGAAAGTAGCATCCGGTGGGTAAATGGCCGACATATCTCCTCTAAAAAGCCGATACAGTCCGTATTTGTTCACTTTCTTTAAGAAAAACTAACATTTTCCCCTATGCAAAATGGGTGCATTGAAGTAGAATGTTCATGATGCACGTTGCAATCAAGGGTAGCGTGCACACAGTTAATTGGCTCTTATGAGCACTACTACACATCCGGCTTGACAATATGGTTATTCATCATATATCATTGTCCGATGTGAATATCGCCTGAAGGAGGCTAAGTGACTATGAACAAGACAGACCTAATCGATGCAGTTGCACAGGCAACAGATCTCACCAAGAAGCAGGCCGAGGCCGCGATTAATGCGACCGTCGACGCGATCTCCGATGCGTTGGCCAAGGAAGAGAAAGTGGTTTTGGTCGGTTTCGGAAGCTTTGAGACAAAGAAGCGCAACGCCCGCAAAGGACGTAATCCCAGCACGGGTGCTCCGATGAATATCCCCGCGTCCAAAGCGCCTGTATTCAGCGCCGGCAAAGGCTTGAAGGACAAGGTCAACAAGTAATCCGTCTCCGATGGCATTACTGGAGAAAGCAAGAAGCTCCGATTGATTCGCGGGCTTCTTTTCTTATGTCAAATAGCACCTGTCTTCCCCAATGGAAAGATTCAGCGATGCATAATCGGATTTTCACTTTCAGGTTAGAAATCAAGGGGCTGCATACTTGAAAATTGATTTTCCGGAGCTTAAATCGAAAAATGCGCAGGATACGGAACGCAGTCATGGTGCTTCACCAGAAGTGCGGATACCTCGTCATGTAACTTCCGCAATATATATACATTCCGGCGTCCGTCCTCATAGACCTTCATCTTGCGAAAAGCATACCGCAGATTGCGCTCTACCTGAGCGGGCATAATTCCGAATTCCTTGCCCGCCAAGGGGTAGAGTCTCTTGGTCACGGCGCTCATCAGCGAAGGATCGCGTACGCTTTGAACGAGCATGTATCGGGCAATGCGCGTACCGAGCAGCACGCGGTCCAAAAAATAATCGTCCAGCACCTTCTCCACACCCTTCAATACCTCCGCGTTCGACAGGGAGGAGTGATCCAGCCCCTTGAGTGCCTGACCGGCAATCCGACCTGCGGCGGACGTCACCCCCGATCTTGCGTCAACGATGTAATGAAGCCGGCCGGCGGTGTCGGATACTCCGACAAGTCCCCGTTTCTTCATTAAAGAATTGATGTTGTCCAGAATCATCCGATCACTGCAAACGATATAAAAGCCGACCTCCCTCTCCGGATTAAGGCTGTAACCAAAGGATGTTCGTTGAGTCACATCGAAATCTGCGCTCATGAGACGTGCCCCCTTTTTCAGTATGCACGCTCTATTTTGTCATCGCTTGAGGAGAGAATCAACAGGATATATTCGAAACTTATTGCCGGAAAGCAAGAAAATCCGAAAACGGGTCATTGATCTTGTCCGTTCTTTTCCATGCTCGAAATGTATCCGGAATTTCGGGTGTGCGTGATGATGAGTTGATCTCCGACCTGCGGCTTATGGACCAGCGGATTGTAAAAATATCTTTCTCCGTCGAAGGTCATCGCATTATTGAGGAAATCGATCTTCTCTACCGTACCGGTCCGGGAAACATATGCTCCCCGAATGATATCCGGGGTATCCAGGAGGCGTGGAGAAGTAAACGAAATCATCTGAAAGAGAACCAAAACCGTAAGCAAAACCGGCAACAAATATGAAATGCCGTAACGGTTCTCGCGCCGATGATTGATTTTCAAACGATGAATCAGCAAGAGGACCAGCACGAATGAAATCGAAGCGTGTCCAGCCAGATTCAAAAAAAAGTACAGCACAATCGTAAACCCCCTTGGCCGTCAGTTATAAACATTATCGTCTTCCGCTGCCCGGCATGTCAACGGGCACTGCCGACCGCTTCGTTCGGGTAAATCAAATCCGGAGTGAATGAATACGAGCGTCCGGCAAATATTCTGGACCGGATGAGAAGGAACACCCGGAAAAATTGCGGACCGTACGAGAATGGACACCCGGAAAATTTACGCAGTAACCAGAAAATCCATCGGCACATCACCCGGCTGCACAGGCACCTCATCCACCAGTTGGAAATCATAGCCGGTACCGATGATCATCGGTTTGTTTTCCGGGTCAATTTCCAAGAGATAACGATCATAGAAGCCCTTGCCGCGCCCGAGCCGAGCGCCGTTTCGATCAAAAGCCAGTCCGGGAACCAATATGACATCTATTTGTCTTCCGTCGACAAGCCGTGACTCAGAACCCGGCTCCCGAATGCCGAAAGCACCGACCGAGAAATCCTCTGCGCTTACGGGTGCGCAGAACACCATATGTCCCTCTCGAAAAGCGGGAAAGCAGCAAACGATGCCCTTCCGGAGGAGCATGGGAAGGCAAGGCAAAAAGTCCGGCTCGCCGCCGTCGGATCCATACAGTGCCAAGACCGATCCGCAGTCGATTGCGGGAATCGGAAGCTTAACGGAGAGAATTTTCTCGATAATTTCCCGTCCGGCAATGGATTGCCGCTCGGCAGTAACGGCGGCTCGAAGCTCGCTCATTTCCGCGCGAAGGATTTTCTTGCGGGTATGAATCGTATCACTCACGAGAAATCCTCCGCACCATCTTGGCTCTCGGAAGCCATGCGCAGGAATTCAACCGGATCGATAATCGAAACGCCGAGACTCTGCGCCTTCAGAAGTTTACTGCCCGCCTGTTCGCCCGCGAGGACATAATCGGTCTTTGCCGAGACCGAGGAAGACACTTTGCCTCCGTTTCTTAAGATAATCTCGGATGCCTCGTCCCGTGTCATCGACGGGAGCGTTCCGGTCAGGACAAAAGTCTTGCCCGAAAAAGTACCGGTCCCGGCTACGGAGACCCTCTTGCGGTCGAGTCGCACGCCGTTTTTCTCCAGGGCATCCAAGAG
>CAYGIB010000171.1:0-4850 GCA_964349735.1 uncultured Oscillospiraceae bacterium
CCTCATTTCCCATCAGCATATGACAGGTCGATGTGCCCATGATGGCCAGCATCTTTCCCGGGCCGGTAATCCTTACTGCAGGAACACAGACATGAGCGTCCACATTGGCGATCGCCACCGCCGTGCCTTCTTTGAGTCCCGTCAACGCGGCCATCGCGGCCGTAACCTCGCCCGCCTTCTCGCCGAGCGGAGTAACGGGGCAATTCAGCTTAGTAGAGACGATATTGCGCATCCTCGGATCCAATGCCGCGAAAAACTCCTCTCCGGGGTACCCTTTCTTCTTGTTCCAGATGGCCTTGTATCCTGCGGTGCAACTATTTCGAGTTTGTACCCCCGTGATTTGCCACACAATCCAGTCCGTTGCTTCAATAAAATAGTCGGCGGCGTCATAGATCTCCGGCGATTCGCTTAATACCTGCCAAACCTTGGGGAAAAGCCATTCGGAAGAGATTTTTCCGCCATATAGCTTCAGCCACTCCTCCCCCATCTTCGCCGCCGTCTCGTTGAGACGATTGGCCTTGTCCTGGGCGGCGTGGTGTTTCCACAGCTTAACATAGGCATTCGGCTCCGCCTTGTATTGCTCCAAAAAGCATAGTGGAGTGCCGTCCTTTTTGACGGGCAATATCGTGCAGGCGGTAAAGTCGACCCCAAGCCCGATAATGTCTTTTGAATCCACTCCGCTTTTTTGGAGCACACTATTAATCGTTACCTGAAGCACATCGAGGTAATCCTGCGGATGCTGGAGCGCCCAGTCCACACCGAGCTTCGTTCCGTCCGGCAAAGCCTCGTCCATTACGGCATGGGGATAGTTGTAGACACTGGTCTCGATTTCTTCCCCGGTTGCGATGTCGACGAGCAACGCTCTTCCGGACAACGTCCCGTAGTCCACTCCAATCGCGTATTTGACCATTTCTTCACCCTCCTATATATGATGTGTGACACGTTGCCTGCATGTTTATAACATATACGTACAAGTATGCGTAAAATAATCACCGGCTTCGACATGACTTCCGTACAATCAGCTCCGGTTCGTAGATGTACTGTGGCTTCTCGATTCGTCCCTCGAGCATGTCCACCATAAATTTGGCGGCCTGGATCCCCATAGCTCCTTTCGGGTGCCGGACAGTAGTAAGCTTCACATCCGACTGCATAGGCGAAATCGAGTCGTCATATCCCACAACGGAAATATCCTCCGGCACCTTTAACCCTTTGTCATGGATCGCCTGGATGACCATGAGGGCACATTGGTCGTTATAACAGAAAATCGCTGTGGGCGGGTCATCTTTCTGGATCAAGGACTGGGTGAACATATAGGGATAATCATACATGTTGGCGGTATCATATTCCCCGACATCGCTTTGAACTCCGGCGATTCCATACGCACGAAGGGCATTCAGATACCCTTGTTTCCGATTGAGTCCCTGCTTATCGTCTGTCTTGAATATGCCTGCGATTTTCTTGTGTCCGAGATGTAAAAGGTATTCTGTGGCGGTATATCCGCCCTTCACATCGTCTAAGAGCACACAGGCACTGTCAAAATCATCATAACAGGCATTAATAAAGACTGTTTGAATGCCCTTCTCCCGGATGACATTTAACAGCCTTATGTTTGTGTTCGGTCGGGAGCTGGCGGTTGGCTCGATAATCATCCCGACCACGTTGTGCTCTAATACGCTTTTTAAATACTGGGCCTCTCGTTCCTTGATGTTATTGGTATTAGAAAGGAGCATCATGTACCCTTCGTCGGACACTACCTGCTCAATACCCGAGATGATTCCCGGGAAAACAAAGCCGGACAGATAGGTCGTCACCACCGCCACGATCTGACTGCCCTTTGCTCCCTTCTGATAGTTGCTGTACGTTCCTTTACCCTGCTCTTTATAGATGAGCCCCTCTACCGTTAACTCGCCGAATGCCAGGCGAACGGTTTGGCGACTGACCTGAAATTTCTCCATCAAATCGTGTTCGGACGGAAGCTTTCCGCCAAAAGCAATAATATCATCTTTAAGCAGATGCTTGATGTATCGCTTGACCATCTCACACTTGGGTATATATGGACCCTTTTTCATCTCAGTACCACCTCAAGTTGTACGTACATGTTATTCTACAGTTTTTACTCCTTTTCGGCAAGTACGTCCGACAAATTTTTATCCTGTCGAGGACCTCCGCTGCATTCGGAATTCCTTGGGTGTAATTCCCTCCCGCTTCTTGAATAGATAGCTGAGGTAATTGGGCTCATTGTATCCCACGGCAAATGCGATGTTAACCAGCTTCGCGTCGGTGGACGCCAGCATTTCCTTTACTTTTTCCATTCGAACCGAGGTAAGATACTCGATGAAAGTCACCCCCATCTCTTGCGAAAAAATGGTGCTGAAGTGAGTGGGACTCAGGGCAACAACCGCCGCTACGGTGTTGAGTGATATATCGGGATTATTGTAGTTCTCATGAATATACTCGCAGGCACTGCACACGATTTTCATGTGGTGTCCGCTGTTACTGCAATCTCTGAGCTCTATCGTTTTCATGCAAATCTCTGTGGCCAGGTCCGTAAAAACCTCCAGGGACATCGCCGATTGAAAAACCTGCCGCATGTCTACAAACTGTCTGGCTACCGGCGTGAGATCCGCCTCGGGGTTGAAGTTTCTAATAATTCGCATAGCGGTGTTGGTAAGATCCATTAATATATAGTACCGGTATAAAAGGCTCTGCATTTCATCTTTGTTCAGGCTTCGGGTCAGTTCCTCTACGATGGCAGGCACATCTTCCCGTACCGCAAACTTGAGTTTATTCTCTACATTTACATGGAAAGAACTGTCCGCAGACGTGGATACCGAACGATCGATTTGACCGATATCGCCGGAGCAGAATAACCGGCCCTTGTTGACCTGACCGAAGGTCTTCATGAGAATACCCGCCTCATGATAGGCATCCTGGATGCCGATGATCCGGTTCACCACTCCGCTGATACTTACGGTTAGCGCAATATCCCCATCATCTTCGAGCTCGTGCTTCAGTGTCTGGGCTCTGTGATAGGCTGTTTCGGTGACATCGATATCGGTCTCCCCCTTTACAAGCAGCACGATATCTTCCACACCGCTAAAGAAAAACAAATCGTCGGAATCCTCACCGAGGGCAAACTTCACCTTGGATACGACGGTCTGGCGGCTCGCAGTATCTTTTTTGCTCTCATAACGGCAAAAGAGGACGACATAACGCTTAGCCAAAAGGTCCACTCCCAGCTCGTCCGCCCGCTTCAGGGCGTCATTGGCAGTAAGCTCACCGCTGCAGATGCGCTCAAGCAAAGAGCTTAGCAGGGCATTTTTGACGATCTGTTCATCGGATACTTCTTTTAAAAAGGAAACACTGTTTCGTTTGTGCTCCTCAATCTGCTCGGCGGCCTTGTGAAGGGCGGCAAAAAGATCCTTTCCCGCAACCGGTTTCAAGAGATATTGGTCGACACCGATTGAGATTGCCTCCCGCGCCAGCTCAAAGTCATCATATCCGCTGATAATGATGATTCGAAGCCAGGGGATAATCGCTTTCGCGTGACGCGCCAGCTCCAAACCGTCCATGAAAGGCATCTTAATATCGGTGATTAAAATATCCGGCTTCAAATCTTGAATGATGGCAAGCGCCAGCTCTCCGTCTCCCGCTTCTCCGCAGCAGGTGAACGGCTCCGTGCCTTTTTCGATGGTATTTCGAAGGTTTTGACGGATCAAGGGCTCGTCTTCCACCAAGAAAACGCTATACATCCTGCACCGCCTCTTCCGGGACCGGTGCACCCTGTACCGGAGCATTGGAGGGAAGAACGGGAAGTCGCAAGGTTACCTTGCTGCCCTTCTGGAACTCACTTTCTACCGTTAAGCCGTCGTCTGTCTCATAATAGAGCTGGATGCGCTTATACACATTGTACATACCGAACCCCGTTTCCGGATTGGTAACATCATAGTGGGACAGATTTTCTCTTAGAAGCAGGAGTTCATCCTCTGTCATACCTACGCCGTTGTCTTCCACCGTGAAGATTAAAGAATTGCTATCTTTTCTTCCTGTTAGCGTAACGCACCCACCCCTTCGGTTCTTCTTGATACCGTGGTAAATGGCGTTTTCAACCAAGGGCTGCAGCAGAATTTTCAACATCGAATCGTTAAGCATATCCTCCGCAATATCGATTTCGTATTCCAGGATGACACCATAGCGAATCTTCTGAATCGCCAGATAACTTTCTACATGGGACTTCTCCTCCGCCACCGAAACCCAGTCCCGGCCTTTGTTTAAAGATAGCCGGAAGAAATTGGAGAGTGCCATCGTAGTCCTTGAGACCTCCTCATTTTGACCGTCCTCGGCCAGCGACAAGATGGTATCCAGGGTGTTGTACATAAAATGCGGAGCAATCTGGGCCTGAAGGGCTCTCATCTCCGCTTTCTGGATGTGCTGTTGCTTCTGTGTATTCTGCTCAATCAGCTCGCCCAATTTCTCCGCCATCGTGTTGAGACTGTCGGTCAGTTCATCGAGCTCGCTGATTTCCGGCTTTTTGACCCGGATGGACAAATCTCCCCTTGCGATCTGAGAAGCCATGGTCTTCAGGCGAATAACGGGCTTATTGATGCTGTTGTTCAGTTGCCAGTAATTCCGGAAAAGAAACAATACGATTGCCACAAGAATCGCAATCTGGAAGAATGTCATGAAGTCCAGGGAGCGTTGAATTCTGGTGTTCTGTATGTGGGCAATCTCCATCTCGGATGCCACGAATTGCTGGATAATATCGTAAAGTAAATCGCTGACCGATCGAATCTCGCCTAAGATTTCCTCATTTTCCCGAATCGGCCCGTTGCCCTCAATATTGTCGCCAA
>CAYGIB010000172.1:0-4755 GCA_964349735.1 uncultured Oscillospiraceae bacterium
GTGTGACTCATCCAGCAGATGTTTTCGGGCCGGACCTGCGCGAAAAGCTTCGATTCGCCGTTATAGCGGATGACGGTGCTTCCGTATTCGCGGACGCCGGCCGGGCGGACCGAGCCGCCCAACACCTGCGCCATCACCTGGGCGCCGTAGCAGATTCCGAGGATCGGGATTCCGGTTTCGAAGAGGGCCCGCTCGAAAAGCGGCGCTTTTTCGCCGTAGACGCTTTTGGGCCCGCCGGTTAGGATGATGCCCTTGTAGTTTTCGACAAGGATTCGGTCGAGGCCGACCGTATAAGGGAGAATCTCGGCGTAGACGTGCTGTTCGCGGACGCGCCGGGCAATGAGCTGATTGTAC
Organism: uncultured Oscillospiraceae bacterium; assembly: GCA_964349735.1. Lineage (GTDB taxonomy): Bacteria > Bacillota > Clostridia > Saccharofermentanales > Saccharofermentanaceae > JAAYCT01. Next base: position 355 of record CAYGIB010000172.1, read on the forward strand.
TGTCCGCCGAAGTCCAGGACGAGAATCTTCTCGTGTTCCATATGTTTCCCTCCGAAAAGCGATTCCCGACACCGGGGCCGGGAGCGTGAATGATCTTCAATCCGCTTGAAGTCACGATCTGTGACCTCATCTTTTTCAGTTTGCGCCGGGCTCCCGAAAAATCAATTCGTCACGCTTCGGTCCGGTTGAGACAATGGTAATTTTGACTGCAAGTTCCTTTTCGATAAAATCGACGTAATCCTTGGCCTTCTGCGGGAGTGCGTCAAAGGACTTCACGCCGCGGATGTTGGTTTTCCAGCCGGGAAAGACCCGGAGGACGGGTTTGGCCTTAAGAAGCCGCGAGGGATTCGGGAAGTCGCGCGTGATTTGCCCGTCGATGTCGTACGCGACACAGACGGGGATTTCGTCAAGATAGCTCAGGCAGTCGATCGCGGTAAGGGCGACCTCGGTCGCGCCTTGGACGCGGCAGCCGTAACGGGAGGCGACGCAGTCGAACCAACCCATTCTTCTGGGTCGGCCGGTGGTCGCGCCGTACTCGCCGGCATCTCCGCCGCGTGTCCGGAGTTCCATCGCCTCGTCGCCGAAAATTTCGCTGGTGAAGGCTCCGGCACCGACCGCGGAGGAATAGGCCTTAACGACCGCGACGATTTCCTTGATCTCATACGGCGGTATACCGGCACCGACCGCACCGTATCCGGCGAGCGTCGACGAGGATGTTACCATCGGGTAAATGCCCAGGTCCGGGTCCTTCATCGAACCGAGCTGACCTTCCAGGAGAATCTTTTTGCTGTCGCGAATCGCATCGGAGAGAAAGGTTCCGACGTCGGCGACATAGGGCTTGATCCATTCGCCGTATGCGATCGCCTCTTTGTAGATGGCGTCGATATCAAGCGGCTCTTTCTTATACAAATGAACGATCAGAGCGTTCTTTATCTGAAGGACGGATTCCAGTTGCGCGTGAAGCGCTTCCGGCTCGAAAAGCTGGTTCACTTGAAACCCGATCTTGGCGTACTTGTCCGAATAAAAAGGCGCGATGCCCGACTTCGTCGAGCCGAACGCCTGGCCGCCTCTTCTTTCCTCCTCGTATTGATCGAGGAGAACGTGGTACGGCATGACGACCTGAGTCCGGTCAGAGATCCGGAGATTCGGGGCGGGAACGCCGCCGTCGATGAGCGTACCGATTTCCTCGCGGAGCTTCGGGACGTTCAAGGCGACCCCGTTACCGATGATGTTTACGACATTTTCGCGAAAAACGCCGGACGGAAGCTGATGGAGCGCAAATTTGCCGTATTCGTTGATGATCGTATGCCCGGCGTTGGCTCCGCCCTGGAAGCGAATGACGATGTCTGCGTCTGCCGCAAACATATCGGTGATCTTTCCCTTGCCTTCGTCGCCCCAGTTCGCGCCTACTATCGCCTTAGCCATGTGTTCCTCCTTCAGATGTGGACCCGCTCTCCTCATTTATACTTATCGAAGTGGACCCTTCCGAATTAATTATACGAGTCGAAAATGGGCGCGTCAAACCGGTTCTTGCAATATTGGCGTTTGCACAGCGATATTTATGGCTTTGCAACCCATTTTGTGCAATGGCGGTAATTTTTTCTTGCAAATCCCGCGGTTATCTCTCTTCTATTGCGGACTCTTTATATCGACAACCATAAGCTCCGGAAGATTATAAATTCTCGGGACGAACCCGCCGTTATTCACAAGTCCTCGTCCGACAATCATGACGGTACCGTTATTCTCATACCACCCGCCGGCATATCTCGCGATTCAGCATCTCCGTTCTATCGTCCGGGGCAACACAAAATGAAACGCGGCCGCATGGGGGATGCGGCCGCGCCTTTTGAATCCGGTCTCGGATTACTTATTCAACGTCCTGCAATGCGTCGTACCCTTCCTCCCCGGTACGAACCTTGATGACATTGAGGGTATTGTAAATAAAGATCTTTCCGTCGCCGATGTTTCCGGTATAGAGGACCTTCTTGGCCTCCGAAACCACGAGGTCGACGGGCACCTTGCTGACGACAATTTCAACCTTGATTTTGGGAAGAAGTGTCGTATCCATCTTAATACCGCGATAGTACTCTGTACGTCCGCCCTGGACTCCGTAGCCCAGAACCTGCGTGACGGTCATACCCGTGATACCGATCTTGTCCATTGCTTCTTTTAACTCTTCGAACTTGTTCTGCTTCATAAGAATTTCGATCTTGGTGATTTTTACGTCCGATGCCATCGGCATAGCCGCTGCGGTCTTCATCTGTACCGGTATGGCTTCGTCAATATGCACCGCACCGCTCGGCATCATTCCGCCGGGCACCGCGCCATAAGGAGCGCCAATCGACGCCGGGCCGGCCATTACCAGATCCAATCCGCTTCTGTCGAGGATGCTGAAATCGCCGTATGCACTTTCCAGTCCATGCTCGGAAATATCCAGCCCGAGGATTTCTTCTTCTCTGGAAACGCGAAGACCGATGGTCTTTTTGATGATCAGGAATACTACGGTCATTGTTACCGCGACCCATCCCATGACGGAGATTACTCCGAGCGACTGAATACCGAGCATTTTTACGCCGCCACCGTAGAAAAGACCGCCGTCAACGGCAAACAATCCAACCATGATGGTTCCGGCCGCTCCGCATACTCCGTGAACGCCGATTGCTCCGACCGGATCGTCCACTTTTGCGACTTTGTCGATCAGCTCAATGCCGATGAAAACCAGCACACCGCAGATGATACCGATGAGCACCGCACCGACCGGACTAACCGCATCGCATCCGGCAGTAATCCCGACGAGTCCGGCCAACGCGCCGTTCAAGGTCATCGAAACGTCCGGCTTCTTATAGCGAATCCATGTAATAATCAACACGGCACAAGCCGCCGCTGCCGCAGCCAGATTCGTTGTTACGAAAATGGAGCCCATGGCTTCGAGCGCACTGTCGCCGTCTGCCGATACCGTTGATCCGCCGTTAAACCCGAACCAGCAAAACCATAAAATAAAGACGCCCAGTGCCGCCAGCGGCAGACTGTGTCCGGGAATGGCCCGGGATTTTCCGTCTTTGTCGTACTTTCCGATACGGGGCTTCAATATAATCGCGCCGATCAAAGCGGCGACGCCTCCGACCATATGTACGGCGGTCGATCCTGCAAAATCGTGGAAGCCCAGCTGCGAAAGCCAGCCGCCGCCCCATATCCAGTGTCCGCTCACCGGATAGATCAGTCCGCTGATGACTGCACTGTAGACACAGTACGCAAGAAAGTTCGTGCGTTCCGCCATCGCGCCGGACACGATGGTCGCAGCGGTCGCGCAAAAGACCGTCTGGAAAATCATAAACGCGTACTTGGATACCCCGGCGGGTAAAAAGTCCGCATAACTGCCGCTGCTCAGGAAATCAATCCCTCCGAAAAGCGCCCCCGTTCCGGCAAACATGATTCCGAATCCGAACAACCAGAACAGTAGAGTTCCGATCGAAAAGTCCATCATGTTTTTCATCAGAATGTTTCCGGCGTTTTTGGCTCTCGTTAATCCGGTTTCTACCATTGCGAAACCGGCCTGCATGAAGAATACCAGGGCCGCCGCCACCAAGACCCAAATTGTACTTGCCGACGATAACATCTTTCCACCTCCTTTAAGATAAAAGAAAAGACGCCGGGCCCGACGAATCGGACGCAACGTCTCTGTTTATGGGATTATACTACTCCGTGAAAATTGTTCTGTCAACTCGTTTTTGCAAGTTTCTTCGTTCATTCTTGCATTTTGTCGGATTGTCGCACGAAACTCGTGCTTGCTATTCTCTGTTTATGCAATTTGTCGTCTCTCGTATTGCGGTTTCTCGGGTCGCAATTCTCAGGGCGCTTAGCCGGGAAGAAAGGACTGCCCCGAAAGATAACAATCACACGACCGTGCCGCCTGCCGTCCTTCGTGAATGGCCCAAACAACCAGACTCTGTCCGCGTCTCGCGTCTCCGGCCGCGAAAACCCCCGGAATCTCGGTCGCGTATGTGCCCTCCCGGGTTGCAATATTGCCCCTGGAGTCTTGAATCAGTCCCGTTTGATCGAAAATCGAATCCTCCGGTCCGAGAAATCCCATCGCAAGCAGAATCATATCGGCTTTCATTTCCTTTTCGGTTCCGGGAATTTGTGCCGGACGCATCCGCCCGTCCTCTCCTTTTTCCCAATCCACCTGAGCGGTGTGTACTTTCGCGACCCGTCCGTTCTTATCTCCCGAAAAAGCGGTTGCCGTCGTCCCCCAGATACGAGGATCCTCGCCGAAGCGGAAAATCGCTTCGGCGTGTCCGTAATCGGTCCTCAATATTTTCTGCCACTGGGGCCAAGGATTATCGGGTCCTCGCTCTTCGGGCGGCTTCGGCATGATTTCCAGCTGATGGACGCTTTTGGCGC
>CAYGIB010000173.1:0-4747 GCA_964349735.1 uncultured Oscillospiraceae bacterium
GCCGATATACTCATGACGATGGATCGCTTGAAAGAATGACGTGGCGGGTGGCTATGGAAATACAATTGCGGTGCTCTGAGCTGATCAGCGAAAAGATCCATCGGATCATTGCCAAAACAGAAATTACAATTTCCGTTGACGCAAAAATCGCATTGGTCGAGCGCGGGTTTGAGATCCCTCCGGGAACGCTGGCGATCATCTTTGATCCCGTTGATTACATGGACGCCATTGAATTGCTTAGCAGAAATTCGGAGTCGAAGCAAGGCGGCCCGGATACGATCACGGGCTTTTCGAACAACCGATATTGGTTGATCCCGATCAAGGATATCTATCACATCGACGCGCACGGCTCCGAAATTATATGTCATTCGGATAAAGAAACCTATTACTTAAAAAACACCCTTCAGTATTACGGGGAAACACTGAGTGCCCACGGTATCCTGCGCGTCAACAAATCACAGCTCGTCAACATTATGAACGTCAAGGAAATCATTCCCTGGTTTAACGCAAAGCTCGTGCTGGTGCTCAAAAACAACCGGGAGCTGGAGGTTTCAAAGTTTTATGCGAAGGTTTTAAGAAGAACCTTGGATATGTAAGGAGCGAAGAGATGTTGGATCGAATCGATATAAAGAATATATTTTTTTCGTTCGGGATCGGTGCGTTGATCGGCCTGTTCTCCCAAATCGCGCTCAATTCCGTTCCGGACACAAAATCCGTGCTCCTATGTGTCCTTATTAGCGGCATCATCGGACTTGTGATCGGTGCAGTCATTGAATTCATCATGGCGTTGCTTCCGATCAAGAATGCAAGATCAAGCACATATTTTATTATCAGCAACATAACGGCCTTGGTGATCACCTCGGTAATCATTCTGTTTTTATATTTTTACGGCGTCGAAAACTTTCACATCACAGATTTAATTGTCGTTCTTACAATCGCATTTGTGATCATTATTGCGGCCAATATTCTGGACTACGCCCGGTATAAGAGGACGAACAGGAAGCTGATGGAGTATATCGAAAAGAAAAACAAAGTGATGTGACACGGCACCCAATGATTCTGATTTTCATCGCTGCCCCTTTATCGGTTGGTTGTTTGCCAATTGACCCTCCCGAAAATCAACTCACGGCCGATACACCGCACTGACATCGGTGATCATATCGCTCGCCTTTGCGTCATCATTTGTAAAAGTCGGTTCGGCCGCGGCGGTGACCTCTTCCCCGCCCAACTCGATCGTCCCCTCGAAAAGCGCCGCATCCTTCCAATAGATCGTCGCGTCCACGAAAAAGCGATATTCTCCGGCAGGGACCGGTTGTCCGTCCTCATCTTTACAATCCCAAATATAACTTTGCTTTCCGGACTGCGGAGTCGCGCCCGAAAAAGCGTCGATATCCGGAGCTTCGTCACTTCCCATCCCGACTCTCTCGACCCAGACCGTCAGCGAATCCTCGCGGTACTCCCAGCCTCCGTCGGCGGTGAAGGAGGTGACAAACAGGGTTCTTATGACTTTGCCGTTGCTGTCTTCAATCCAGACGGCATACTGATTGGATGCGATGTCGTCGATTTTTTTATAGTTCAACGTAATTTCCAGTTCGCCCTGCATGACGCCGGCGTCGGTTTCCGGGATCTGCCCGTCGGTCTCTTTCGCCGACGTTATCGTTGTCGGTTCGACAGCAGTCGTCGCGGCTTTTTCAGTCGAAGTTGCCCGTGTTAGCGAAGGACCGTCACCGCAACCCGCGGCCAACAGGCCGACGGTCAAGCAGAGCAGGATGCAAAGCAGGAGTTGTGCCGGTGTTGCTTTTAGAAAAACTTCAGTCCGGAATCTACACGTCTGTTGCGTCATATTTGTTCCTCCTTCATATATTCGAATGTCTCGAATACTTGCCTCTCTTTATTTCTATTTTCACATCAACCCGAACTCTTTTTTCAGCGCCTCAAACCGCTCCTTTTCACGTTCGAACACCCCCATCTGCGGATCATAGAAACAATGATGAAGGACATCGGCGTCGATCAACACCTCGTCAAACGATGAATGCTTGCTTTCCTTTCCGCCGTGATTATGGATCGCGCTGCATATCATCTCGATTTCATCTTCGCTAAACATCCGCATCGATGAAAGGATCTCCCGTGCCATCACGGCACCTTTTCGAGCGTGACCCTTGGAGTCCATGGCGGTGAACGTGTAAATATCGTGAAGCATACCGGCGATCGCCGCCAGTTCGACGTTTTCGCCTCTTTTATTTGCGATCAGTACACACATCAGCGAAACGCCGTACAAATGCGAATATCCGAATACTCGAAAAGAAGGATCCGGTACGCGCAGGAGCACATCATTTACGTATTCGCGAACCTGTTCGAGTCGGTTCATGGTGCGTCCTCCCTACAAGATCTCCCGCACAAACGTCGCGGTATCCGTGACCTCAATATCTTCCGGTTCTATCGATGCATTTATGGTCTTTACAAACCACAATTCAATTATACAACGGGAGTTGCTTTTCGTTCGAAAATGACCGGTAGAATATTTTCCTAAATAATCCCAATATGTATATCAGCAACTCTGCCCGATTGGTCATTATCCTTTCCGATAAAATCAGATGTTCGGATCCGGCAGCTTGGCATGCCATATGCCTCCCGGACTGTTCTCGCTTTACTTTTTGACCAGAAACCCCATGCTGAATTTCATCAGGCTTTTCATTATTTTGCCCAAAAATCGACTGAACGGATACTCCCGGATCGGGTAAAAGTATTCTTTGTCCTTATAGTACTCATCATCCGCAGGAGCCACTTTTTGATAGGATTCAAAATCGGTGAAGGACTTAAACGACGAGAAATAGGCCCAATCCGCAAGCCCCGGTGCTTTCGGCACAGGATGGTTCATGAACCCGAGAAAAGCTTTCGCCGCCTTGCTGATCTTCTTCTCCGCCCTTTTCTCGAAGCCGGCCATCGGGATCGGAGGGCACGGGACGCCCAGTTTCTTTATGGAGGTGCAACCGGACACCAACATGGTCAATTGGTTGAGTGTTTCCTTGATTCCCATGAAACCGCCGACAGTCGATACCAGAAGAACGGCTTTGTTAAAAAGAAACGGCCGATGGCATGTATAAGCAAATCGGTCGATTAGGTTCTTCATAACCGCAGGCACGCCCATGGCATATGTCGGTGCCGCAAGAATAATTCCGTCCGCTTCGAGCATCTTGGCTTCGATGATGTCCCGATCATCCTGTAGCGGGCATTTTTCTTTGCCTCTTGAAAAACAAGTAAAACAACCCGTGCACATTTGAATATTGTATTCCGGAAGAAAAAGCGTTTCAAAATCGATATCCGAGCGCATCGTCAACAAGGACGTTTTAACTTTTTCGACGACCCGCCAGGTATTACCTTTTTTACGCGGGCTTCCGATGACCGCCAATACCTTCATTTCAATTGCCCTTCTTTCCTTAAGACGTTATAAGCAAAAAACTGGTTATGCCGGATCATCTTTTTCTCAATCTCCTCCATGTTTGGCTCATCCTTCAGAAAATTTTGTTCGAAGTACAAGTAAATGATGTATGCGTTGTATTCTTCGGCGGCGGTTGCCGTATCGATCGGCGCAATTAAGCCGTTTTCAAGCATTATGTCAAACCCGTACTTTGTAATCTGAAAGGGCTTTTGAATAAATTCTTCCGTGAAGAATTGTCTGACGGACTGATTTCGCTGCTGCTCCATATTAATGATCTTCGCTATTTTCATGATCGCAGGTTTCCACATGACCTGCTTGAACAAAAGGAAGGATTGATTCAGGTATTCTTCCGGTGTGATGTTCTTAAGATATTCCTCCAAGCCCGTGACCGGGAAATTGGTTTCATCTAAAACACTCCTGAAAAAATCGAAAATACTTTTCAGCAAGTCATCCTTACTCTCGTAATGTTTGTAGAGCGAACTCGCCTTGATTCCGACTTTATGCGCGATCTCGCGCATGGACACATTGCTGTAGCCCTTCTCGGAAAACAAATCCACGGCGACGTCGAAAATGATCTCTTTTGTAGATACGGTTCTGGTCTGATCCATATGCAACCCCTCACTAGGCTAACAATCGTTATCCTGATGATAAGCTAACACACGTTAGCTGTCAAGCAAAAAAAATCAGACATCCCCGATTACTGAAGAGATCGCACTGATTAAACGGACAGCCTCATTTTGATGTGAGGAATTTCATCTTCCGGATACTCGTCTGAGATTGGAACGAACCCTTGCTTTTCATAGAACGCTGAGGCCCTTTTTTGCGCGCTGATCACAATCGTATCCGCCCCAAAATATTCTCGCGCGGCTTTGATTCCTTCCGCAACAATTCTGCTCCCAAGTCCGCACAAACGCTTTTTCGCGATGATTCTGCCGAGAGAAACCTCGTCAAATTTGGTATTGCATGGCAAAACGCGCAGATACGCTTGGATCATTCCGTCTTCTTTTAAAAACACGTGCACCGCGGATCGATCGAAGTCATCAACATCCTGGTAGACGCACTGTTGCTCCACAATAAAAACCGCTTCCCGCAATTGAACAATTTCAAACAGTTCCGTGACCGTCAGATCACTGAATTTTCGAACATATAATTCCATGCTTTTCTCTCCGTTACAAGTTTCTTCTCTTCCGGAAATCCGATAATCTATGCCACTAATGCTCTTTCAGGGTGACCGCTACGCTGTTGCCCGGCTATTTTCCGATTTTGGCGCGAATATCTTTTCTAAAACCTATGATATAACATATTGAG
>CAYGIB010000174.1:0-4716 GCA_964349735.1 uncultured Oscillospiraceae bacterium
AATCGGAATGCTTCCAACAAAGGTGATAAGACCCTGGAAGAGCGAGGTCGCGATCGAAGGAATTCGGGTCTCCAAGGTTAATAGGAAATCCCGGATGTACGAGACTACGGATGCCGACATCTCCTCAGACAGAAAACCGCCGTTGTTTTCGGAGAAATTGTCGACGAATACCTCGATTCGTTCCAGCAGAGTCCCGCTGCCGATCCACTGGGGCAACTTGGCGATGACGGTATTTAATTGATCGATCAAGGCCACCATCGCCCAGGTGAGCGATCCGAGGATGACAACGACAACAACGGCGTATACGATTAACGTAAGCCGTGTACGAAACGGACGAGGCATCTTGGCAAGAGACGGGAAAAATATAGAAAGAGCACGTCGGATCGGATGCTTCTTATCGCTTGCCGCAGTGCTTCTTTCTTCCGTTTCAGTCACTGCGGAGGATGTTATATGAATTGCTTCCTGGGGATTACTGCCTTCGTTAATATCCGAAACGTTGGAAGTTCTGTCTGCCGTAAGGGTTGCGGATTTCTTCCTGAACACGTGACGACGAAGGAAGTGACCGATTCGAATCAAGAGCTTTGCGAGGTGACGCGAAGCCTTCGCAATGACAAATCCAAGAAGGAACGGAAGTGCAATCACAATGACCCGACTCGACAGATAGGCTCCGGCTACTGCGAGCAAAACAAAAAGGATGTACTTAATAAGAGCCATGACGGTCGCGCGGTCGTGAGTATATCGATTTATTTCGTCCATATATTCCTCTCGCCTCCGTAAAGGAGTCAGTGAATCAGAACCGGAAACAATAATCATTATACACGATTCACCCGGCCGCGTAAGCCTTGGTGAGAGCAAGAGCGCTTCGTTCCCCCCAAAACAGTCTGATCATAGAAGTCTGTTGCCGGCATTTTTATCGGAGCAAGGAAAAAAGGAGGTCAAATTTGAAGGGTCAACGCCCATAGTCCCGCGAAAAAAAGCATGCCGATCCAATACGACCAACCGATATGATCGCTTGTTTTGCCGTCTTCTCTCGGTGTCTCATCGATTCGTTCCATTCTCAGATAGCCCGAAATACGTCGAATTTGCGACAGAATCGGCACCAGAATCAACAGCCCCATAATCAGGGCAGTCACGGCGGTATAGAGAACCGTGGAGTCGACATCCGCTTCGGTTCGGGTAACAGCCGTGTCCATATACGGAAGAAGCGAACGAAACAGAAAATAGGATCCAAGCATGGAAAGACGTGCCAAAACGCAGCATAACACATTGTCGAGTGCATATCGAATGTATCCGAGAAGCAGTCCGAGCAGAAACAGGGAGACAAAGTCGATCGGGTGGAGCGCGTATACGGCAAAAAGGAACGCAATCCAGGCAAAGCCTTTCCGATTATAAAGAGAAGCAGGCAGGATGGCGGGCAACAGTCCTCTGAAAAAGAGCTCCTCCAAAAGAATCGGCAGGACACCGCCGACCACCACGAAGAGAATGGTTGCCTCGAAAGAGGCATCCCGAGTCGTAAAATAAACGGCCGGCTGCGGTATGGGCACGGAGCGGAGAATCAGAAAACGGGCGGTGAGGTTATGTGCGGCGACAAAAAGAAGCATGGCCGGCAAGCCGATCAGAACGCTGTGAATGACCGCACCGAAGCCCGGATTGCTCCCGAAAATCCTCCGGTCGGAGATCGAATACCGCGATGAAATGAAGACATAAGGAAGTAAAACCGAAACGAGAAGTCTGCAGATGTTAATAATCGTAAATCCGATCAGGGAGGATTTAGACCACACAAGGACGGATTGGGGAATCATATACCAAAGAATCAAAAGAATGGTTCCGGATAACGCAAGGGAGCCGTAGACAAAGCCGATCGTCGGCTTTTCGGGAATCGGCAGATAAGGCCGAATTCGATTATAAATATGGCCGGTCATTTGAAAATTAACTCCAGCGCAACCAGAATCTTTTCGGAATAATATCGATAAATCGGTGTCTCGAAAAGAAGAAAGCACAGCGTGCCCAGGGCAAGGAACGGACCGAAGGCAATATAGTCAGGGTCGTCGGCAAAGGAGATTTCCTTGCGTTTTCGCTCTAAGATACGCCTCGCACGAGCGGGATTCTTACTCTCGCGTATTTCTCTGTTCTCGCGTGCAATACGCAGACGTTTCCGAATCAAAAGCGGCACCGCAGCAACTCCCCCGATCAGAAAAGCGATGAACAAGACAATAATCAGCCCGTAAGCGCCTGCAAGAAGTCCGCACGCAAGGATGAACTTGACGTCTCCGTGACCCATTGCATCCTTACGGCTGATGATCGAACCAATAAAGCCGATCAGCAGTAATAAGCCCGCTCCGATAACACCTCCGAGCACGCGATTCAATATCAGATGCCAGTAGGGTGCATCGGCGGGGAACCAAAGTCCCCGGTTCGAAAAGTCGGCGAGAAAACCAAATACGGACAAAATCGCCGCAAAGACCACCACATGGTCCGGGATGATTCGGTTCAAATAGTCGGACATGACAACAATCGAGAAGGGTAGAGCCGGAAGGAACATCAATAGGATTCGGAAAATCTCGGGACGCTCAAAATACACCGGATTCAGGTACGCTCCCCAAAAAAACAGCAGCGCCGTGAAGGGTATCAGTACCAAGGTGTGAGGGACAAGCCTCATCCGCCGCGCCGGCCGCGCGTCCTTGGACGTCGGGTCGTAATCGTAGTCCTGAAGCCAATGCTCGGGAAGGCGGTTGTATACCGGCTGATAGGTCGCCGCCAGGAGCGCGCCGGAAGCCGCACATAATAAAGAGATGGTAAAGGAAGTCATTTTTTCCTCCGACACATATCGTTCATCCAATACAGAATACCGTTATCTAAGCCCATACGCAAGATTTTCGGCGGGTATCTCACAAAAGCATGATTTGACCCTTATGCGACCGACTGATACAATCAAGCAGGATAAATTGTTGAATTTTGACGGGAGGAGACGGATCGGCTTACGTCGAATCCGTACGTATATAAATGGTAATTCATTCGTCACCTATTGAGCTTCGCGAGGCGATTGCTTCAAACTTGCGCGCTGAGGCCGGCAAATCCGCCGACCGGGGTACGCTTCGGAATTATTGGCAGGCGCTCTCGAGAACGGTCGTCAGCCTTCTGGCCGAGCGCTGGGAAAGGACACGGGACCGCTATGGCCGAGTTCCTCAAGCGCATTATTTTTCGGCTGAATTTCTGGAGGGAAGAGCGCTTCTCAACAACCTCATCAACTTGGGCATTTACGACGACGCAAAGGCGGCGGTCGCTTCTTTTGGAGTGAGTCTCGACGAGCTCTTAGAGGAGGAGACCGACCCGGGATTGGGTAACGGCGGACTCGGTCGCCTGGCCGCATGTTTCCTGGATTCCTGTGCGACGATGAATCTTCCGGTCACGGGTTATGGAATTCTTTATCGCTACGGCCTTTTCAAGCAGACGTTTGAGGACGGCTTTCAGAAAGAGCACCCCGACAGCTGGATGGAGCACGATTATCCGTTTATCGTTTCGCGCTTTGAAGAGCGGGTTATGGTTCGGTATAACGACATGAGCGTATGGGCGATCCCTTATGACATGCCGATTACCGGATACGGTACCGATAATGTCAACCGGCTCCGCCTCTGGAAGTCCGAGCCGGCCGAGGAATTTGATTTCAACCTCTTTAATTCGCAGCGCTTCGACGATGCCGTAACGGAGCGGAACCGCGTCAACGATATCTGGCGAGTGCTATATCCGAACGATACATCTTACGACGGCAAGGTCCTTCGGGTCCGCCAACAGTATTTTTTTGTGTCGGCATCGCTTCAGGATATCGTGCGGCGCTTTGTTTCCGCGCACGGCGAGGATTTTACAAAATTCCCGGAATTCAATACGATTCAACTCAACGACACACATCCGGTAATCGGCATTCCGGAGCTGATGCGCATTCTGATCGATGACTTCGGCGTGGAATGGGATTCGGCTTGGTCGATTGCAAAGGTGACCTTCGCATACACGAATCATACGGTTATGGGCGAGGCGCTCGAGCGTTGGGATATCGGTATTTTCCAGTACCTGTTCCCAAGAATCATGGAAATCGTCGTGCAAATCAATACCCGTTTCCGGAGCGAATCGGTCGCGGCGGGAATCAAAGGCGAGGTCATCGACCGGCTGGCGATGATTGGTGACGGCAAGGTTCAGATGGCGAACCTGGCCGTGTACGGAAGCCGTTCAATAAACGGCGTCGCACAGCTGCACACGGAAATTCTAAAGCGCGACACACTCAAGGACTGGTATGCTCATAGCCCGAAGAAGTTCTCCAATAAGACCAACGGAGTAACACCGAGAAGATGGTTGCGCATGTGTAATCCGGAGCTCTCTGCGCTAATCACGGAGCTTATGGGCGACGACTCGTGGGTCACGAACCTGGAAAAGATCTCCGCACTCGAAAAGTACGCCGCCGACGATGTAATTATGGATCGTTTCATTGAGGTGAAGCGGAAAAGAAAGAAGGTGCTGGCGGAGCACATCTTGAGTTATAACGGCGTATCGGTCAACCCTGAATCCGTTTTCGACATACAAATCAAACGGTTGCACGAGTACAAGAGACAGCTGATGAACGCGCTCTATATCTTGAATCTATACGACCGCATCAAGGAAAATCCGGAGCTCGATTTTCCTCCGATCACGACATTTTTCGGAGCCAAAGCGGCACCCGGGTATGTT
>CAYGIB010000175.1:0-4660 GCA_964349735.1 uncultured Oscillospiraceae bacterium
ACCAATTCCTGCGGCGAATGCCGCACCGGTTGCAGTGACAGTGCCTCCGGAGATGGTGATCGTTCCGCCTGCATTGTTGTATCCACCACCGATGCCCGCTCCCATTGATCCTCCGGTTGCAGTTACAGAGCCGCCCGTGCTGCTGTTGATTGTGAGCGCCGCCGACCCTTCGACTCGAATTCCCGGGCACATACTTCCACCAACCAGTGCATTCACACCGTCCAGCATAAGCGTATTGCCCGTTCCGGAAAACGAAATGGGAGACCTGCTTGTGTTCGTGATTGCTAAATCATCGATTGTGAGTGTGACATTCCCGGCACACCGAATTTCGATATTTGCATTCGTGCCGGTCACCGTGACACTGTATCCATCTGGAATCAAAACGGTGTCACCCGCAATATATCCGGATATATCAACGGTATCACCGTCTGCCGGCGTATAATCAGCTGCCGATAAAGTGGCCATGGGGAAAACTAGAAGGACAAAAAGGAGAGAAAACCCGATTGCGGAGATTTTCTTAACCATTGTGTGACACCCTCCGGCGTGTTTTTTGTGAAATTTTCATGATCCTCACCCAAATTCTTCTTTCTGACGAACCGATGGGATCAGCCGCCAGCCAACCCGTAAACGATCGTTACAAGGAGTGGAATAAGAAGGATGCCTCCGACCACCATCAGGACGACCGGCGCGACGATGCGGTTTCCCGCCTTCTTCCTTTTGATCAATACTACGATTCCGCTGATGATCAGTGCCAAGCCGATAATCGCAAGAATGCAGAATACAACGAACAGGAGCAAGACGAACAGTACCACCTCGGCCATTTTTCCGAAAATCTCTTCAAGGATCATGACAGTACCCCTCCTTGTTTGGTTACCGCTTGCACCCAGGCAAACGACAAGGTCCAAGTCGCACATCTCTGATTCAATGCCGGTGTGCCGTTTCTGTCCTTGAAAATGAATGATACAGAGCGCTTTATGATTCGGAGGGCTCCGATGTCCGGGATCTCTTCTTGTTTTTGGGTATGTCTGTATTGTATTTCGCATCGCATGTATATTCAAGCTTTTGCTTCTCTTCCTGTCTTTCGATTCGGGCGGATGATCCGAATTTCATATCCGAGATTTTTTGAATACGTAACGATTCACCGTCATAAAACGTTCTGTATCTTTCTGTTAAACCCTCCGGCTTGTCGAGTTGTACGTACAACCATGTTATAATGGAGAAAATTTATAGAATATCTTAGTCTTTTTCGGATACAGTCGATTGACAACAAACCGGGACACAAAGGAACTACATGCTCCGAATTGCAAATATCGAAAACGGCACCATCCGGGGACTTCCCGCGGCAGACCCGAGAGTGACGGCATTTAAGGGGATCCCCTTTGCCGCACCTCCTGTCGGAGAGAACCGCTGGCGTGCGCCGCAGCCGTGCGCCGATTGGGACGGTGTGCGCGATGCAACCGAATTTGCGCCGATTTCCGTGCAGGACACACCCGGTCTCGGCACCGATATTTACTGCCGCGAATGGCATGTTGACTCCGAAATTCCGATGAGCGAGGACTGTCTGTATTTAAATGTCTGGACCAATGCGCGGAGCACGGCGGATAAACTGCCCGTGTTGGTGTGGTTTTTCGGCGGGGCGTTACAGTGGGGCTATACCTCCGAGATGGAGTTTGACGGAGAACGGATCGCACGGCGCGGTATTGTGGTTGTGAGCGTCAATTATCGACTGGCGGCTCTGGGCTTTCTTGCCCATCCGGAAATCACCGCACAGCAGCCGGATGCTCCCGGCAACTTCGGTAACCTGGACCAACAGGCAGGGCTCAAGTGGGTGACGCGCAACATCGCAGCCTTCGGCGGCGACCCCAATAACGTCACCATCGCAGGACAGTCGGCGGGCGGCTTCAGTGTCATGTCGCAAATCGCTTGTACGGACAACGAGGGCTTTTTTCAAAAGGCCGCTGTGATGAGCGGCATGTTCCGAAGCCCTTACACGAAAGATCCACTGTTTACTCTCAGGTCTCTTGAGGAGGCCGAGAAGGAAGGCACCGATTTCTTTGCTTTCATGGGCGTTAGAAGCCTTTCCGAAGCGCGCCGGCTGGACGCCTTGACCATCCGGGACAAATACGCCGAATATAAAAAGGTCCACCCGCTCTTTATGACCATCCTCGACGGGAAATTCTGCAAGACGAATCCGCTTACGGCATTTCTTGAGAACCGGCGCGTGCGCGTTCCGATCCTGTCCGGCAACACTGCGAACGAATTTCTCGACTATATTCATGCGCAGAATGAAGCAGAATTGGAACAGCGCGCACAAGAGTTATTCGGAGAAAATGCCGCTCGATTTCTCTGTTTTAACTCAGCACATGTTAAGCGAAAAGAAGGTTATGCGCCGGTAAGCTCGATTGAATGCGCCGTCAAGGCGGCTTTTCTGTCTGAGCAGAAAATGAGCAATCCGAACACGGCTGATCCGGCTTCGCTGGGGACACCCGGCCCGAACCCCTGTTATTACTACCGCTTCGAGCCCGAGATCCCCGGTGACGACCACCCGGGAACCTTTCACTCGGTGGATTTGTGGTTCTTCTTTGAAACACTGGCGAAGTGCACACGTCCGTTCCGCGGCAAGCATTATGACCTTTCGAGGCAGATGTGCAATTACTGGGTCAACTTCATTCGGACGGGCGATCCCAACGGCAGGGATGATGACGGAAGTGAAATGCCGTTCTGGTCTCCTTATACGACGGATCATCGCGCGGAGATGATTTTCTGCGACGACGGAGCAGTTCCCCGTGTCGAAAATAACATGTTTACGCGATTCCTGACGGAGCATCTCTACGAGGACATTGTCGGGGAGGATTTGTAGTATGGATAAAAAACAGGCGCTGAACCCGTATCTGCCGAGCTGGGAGTACATTCCCGACGGCGAACCCCATGTTTACGGAGACCGGGTCTACGTTTACGGCTCGCACGACCACTTTAACGGATATGTGTTCTGCCTTGGCGACTATATGGGCTGGTCCGCCCCACTCGATGATTTGGGTGACTGGCGCTGTGAGGGCGTGATCTATAAGAAGACCGATGACCCCATAAACCGCGAGGGCAAGATGTGCCTGTACGCGCCGGATGTCACCCAAGGGCCGGACGGCCGCTTCTATCTCTATTACGTACTCGACAAGGTCGCGATCGTGTCGGTCGCGGTCTGCGACACACCTGCGGGCAAATATGAATTCTACGGATACGTCCGCTACTCCGACGGTACGCTTCTGGGCGAAAAGCCAGGCGATGAGCCTTCCTTTGACCCGGCGGTACTGACCGAAGGCGATGTCACCTATTTATATCTGGGCTTTTGCGGAATCGGCGATCGATCGAGAACCGGCTCTTGGGTAACCGTTCTTCAAAAGGACATGCTGACCGTTCGGGAAGCGCCGGTGAAAGTGGTCCCGGGCAGTGAATACAGTACCGGAACGGGATACGAAGGGCATGCCTTTTTCGAGGCGCCGTCCATCCGCAAGGTTTCAAAGAAATACTGCTTTGTCTATTCGTCGCAGGTGATGCATGAGCTCTGTTACGCAACAAGTGACAGCCCGACCGGTGGTTTTGTTTACGGCGGGGTTCTGGTCAGTAACTGCGACCTCGGAATCGACAGTTATAAACCCGCGGATATGCCCGCCGCATACGGTGCAAATAACCACGGCGGCATGGCGGAGATTGGCAAGAAATGGTTTATTTTTTATCATCGCCATACCAACGGCACATGGTACAGCCGTCAGGGGTGTGCCGAGCCGCTCACGCTTCTGGAGGACGGGCGCTTCCCACAGGTTGAGATGACCTCGTGCGGCTTGAACGGCGGCCCTCTTCGCGGCGAGGGAGAATACCCGGCATATATTGCCTGCAATCTTTTTACCGATAAGCCCTCGATGTATGTCGGCGGTGATGATTTCCCGAAGATCATCCAGGACGGTCGGGACGGAGACGAGGAAACCGGATACATCGCCAATATCAAGGACACTGCTACGGCGGGCTTCAAGTACTTCGATTGTATGGGCATTGAAGCCATTCGAGTGACTACACGCGGCTACGCGGGCGGAAAAATCGAGGTCCGGACCGCGATCGACGGCGAGGTGCTGGCAGTACTCCCGATTCCCTTCAGTAACGTCTGGGAAACCATGGAGGCACCGATCAGGCTGGGGGGCGGCGTCCATGCCATATTTTTGACCTATCGCGGCGGCGGAAATGCCAGCCTTAAGTCATTTGAGTTATGCACGTAAGGGGTGCTTTTCGATCATTTCCGAAAACGATAAACAGACTCCTTTCAAATAATTAACCGGGAGGAACACAGATGAACAAGATCACACTCGGCAAAACGGAAAACGCACCGGTCATCAACAAGAACATTTACGGACACTTCGCCGAGCACCTGGGGCATTGCATATACGGCGGCATTTTTGTCGGCAAAGAAAGTTCGATTCCGAACGTTAACGGGATCCGCAGTGATGTCGTCGAAGCGATGAAGCAGCTTGATCTTCCCATACTCCGATGGCCGGGCGGCTGTTTTGCCGATGAATACCACTGGCGGGACGGCATCGGGGAGAATCGGAAGCGCATGGTCAACACCCACTGGGGCGGAGTTGTTGAAGACAATTCCTTCGGTACCCATGAGTTC
>CAYGIB010000176.1:0-4540 GCA_964349735.1 uncultured Oscillospiraceae bacterium
GAAGAGGACTTTTCGACAATTTGGTGGAGAATATGGGGCTCGAACCCACGACCTTTGCACTGCCAGTGCAACGCTCTCCCAGCTGAGCTAATCCCCCGAATAACAGACGCATTGTATTATAGGGGAGCAGGTTTTGTCAATGCTCGCGAGAAAGGGAGAAGGGTGGTTACCGGCGCTCATTTGATAATGAAAAGACCTGTTGGGTATCTTAAGGAATCGCGCCGGAGCGGGACGGACGAGGATATGGCGTTCATTGAACGTTTTGCGGATTTGTGTTATACGTGGTAGAGGCAAACTGATTGTGCGGAGTGTGTTATGAAGCAGGAAAAAGCTCGTTTGCAGGCACTTCCGAGGGATGGCGACACGACCGATGAGGGTCGTCCCGTTCATCCGGTGCGCCCGGCTGACTTAGAAATAAAGGAACCGGGCGGTCGGGAGCTGGCCGGGACCTTTTTCCTTTTTCTGGCGGTCTCCCTGGTTGCGATGTTTTTTTGTTGTGTGCACTCGCCTTTTTTTCGATTCTCGGTGTATCAGGACGCGAATATTTTTATGGCGGTCGGCCAGGCGATGAGGCACGGGCTCATGCCGTACCGGGACGTTTTTGATCATAAGGGTATTCTTCTTTACCTTATTAATTTACTGGCGGCGACGATGTTCCCCACGAGCATGACCGGCGTGTATTTGATTCTTAGCGTTTCCCTGGCTGTGTTCCTGTTTTTCGGATATCGGATCGCACGTCTTTTCTTACCGGCGGCGCCGTCATTGATTGCTGCGTTTCTCCTGTTTTGCTTTTCGATCGGAAACACTGTGTATTCGGACGGCGGCGGATCGGCCGAGGAGTACTTTATGCCCTGCCTGGCGGGCTGTCTCTTCTTCCTGATTCGATCGTACCGTTATGCCGGGAATCGGCCGGGAGAGTCGGCTCGGCGGTTTTTCACGGGATCGGTGGCTGTCGGCGTCTTGTGCGGCGTGATGCTGTGGATGAAGTACACGATGCTATTCGCCGTCGGGGTGTCGTTTCTCTTCCTGTACGGGTTTCTTTTTGTTAAAAAGAGGGTGAAGGATGTTGCGCTGTCGCTGATAGGGGTGTTCCTGGGGCTCCTTGCAATCTCCGTACCCTGCGTCCTGTATCTTGCAAGTCAGGGTTTATTAGAGGATATGTGGTCCGTCTATGTCCTTTTCAATATAAGATACGGCAGCGGCGGCTGGCTGGACTCTGAGACGGCGGTCAACATCGGGAATTACTTTACTGCGCTTCTGTCGATACTTTGCTCGCTTCTGGGATTGTTTTTTATTCGTATCAAGACAAAAGTTCTTTCGAGGGCGGGCGCATGGGGCGTTTTTGTGCTGATTGCGTCGGTCTGGCTGACGATTACAGCGATCGGGCGCTTCTATATGTATTATTTTCTGGTTCTGGTACCGTTCGTTATTTTCGCGACAATCAGCGTAGTCCTGTTTATCTATCTACGAATCGAGCGCGGGCGACCGGACCGATTCGGCAGGAAAGCGAGGATTTTTGCGACGGTTATAATGATCGTGTTGATTCTGGTTGAGACGATTGCGATGTCGAGCATTCAGTGGCGGCTGGGCGCTTTCTTTTCGCCGAAAAAGGATCTCGAATATTGCGCCGACGTTATTAATGAGCATTGGACACAAAACGGGGACGGTAAGCCTCCGAGGATACTCTCATTCCTGGTCGGCGAAAAGGGCTTGATGCAGCTGTGCGATACATATCCGCAGACCAAGTATTTCTACATGCCCAACGTGATTGAAGAGCAGGGCATGCGGATTGCGCGGGAGCAAATCGGATACATCAAAGAAGAAAGGGTCGATTACGTTTTCATATACGGGGGCGGAGACGTTTTGCGATTCATGAGACAGACCAACCCTGCGTATCGGCCGATTCTTGTGCGAGGCGGACACGACGGCGATCCGGAGAAGTTTTTTTATGTTTTTGCTCTTGTCGGGACAGGCGAAAACGGATCCTGATAAGAACCGGCTTAGAATGGAAGTTGATTCACCCGTGCAAACATGATTCACAATGGAAGCCGATCCATTGTGTATACGTGATTCAGAATGGAAGTTAATCCGTTCGCAGCGGTTCGACCCGTTTCCGTAAAACTGAACTTAAACGTTTCATTTTTGTGGTTTTTTGTAGTATTATATGTACTGAATCTTAATAAGACGGAGGATTTATTATGAAATTCGGTTATTTTGATGACCAGAACCGCGAATACGTGATTCAGACTCCACAAACTCCCTTCCCGTGGATCAATTATCTGGGAAACAGGGACTTTTTCGGACTGATTTCGAATACGGCCGGCGGGTACAATTTTTATAAGGACGCCCGTCTACGCAGATTGACGAGATTTCGCTACAACAACGTCCCGGTGGACGACGGCGGACGGTACTATTACATCAAGGACGGCAATACCGTCTGGAATCCGGGATTTAAGCCCTGTAAGACGGAGCTCGATGAATACGAATGCCGTCACGGCCTTGGCTATACTCGTATCACATCGGCCCAAAATGGCGTCTCGGCGTCGCTTCTGGCCTTTATACCGCTCGATTATAACGGCGAGATTAACCGGATCGTTTTAAAGAATAATTCATCGGAAACGAAGAATCTGCAATTGTTTTCACTTCGGGAATGGTGCCTGTGGGATGCCTCCGACGATATGCTCAACTTCCAGCGCAATTTCAACATCGGAGAGGTAGAGGTCAAAGACGGTGTCATTTACCACAAGACCGAATACCGTGAACGGAGAAATCACTATGCCTTTTTCTCCGTGAATACTCCGGTCGACGGCTTTGATTCTCAGCTTGAGAATTTCCTTGGAAGGTATAACGGATTCGATGCGCCGCAGGCCGTGCTTCAGGGCAAAGCGACGAACTCAATCGCGGACGGATGGCAGCCTTGCGCCAGCCACCAGATGAATGTAAGGCTTGCGCCCGGTGAAGAGAAGTCTTTCATCTTTATCCTGGGATATGTCGAGCTTCCTTTCGAGGAGAAGTGGGAAGCCCTGCATGTGATCAATAAGAAGCCCGCCGCGGAGATGATTGCGCAGTTCGCCGACGATTCTCAGGTGGACAAAGCTCTCGCAACAATGGCATCGTACTGGGAACGCCTGCTGCGACTGTACCGCGTCCGCATCGACGATGAGAAAACGGCGCGCATGGTCAATATCTGGAATCCCTATCAGTGCATGGTCACCTTTAATATGAGCCGCTCCGCCTCTTATTTCGAGTCCGGTGTCGGCCGGGGCCTCGGTTTCCGCGATTCTTCGCAGGACCTCCTGGGATTTGTCCATCAGATTCCGGAGCGGGCCCGGGAACGAATCCTCGACATCGCGGCGACACAGTTCCGCGACGGCGGATGCTATCACCAGTATCAGCCGCTCACCAAGAAGGGCAACCACGATCTCGGCGGCGGCTTTAACGACGACCCTCTCTGGCTGATTGCCGGAACGGCGGCGTATCTCAAGGAGACCGGCGACTTCCCGATTCTAGACGAGCAGACACCTTACGACTGTAACCCGAAGGACACCGGGACGCTCCTTGAGCACCTGAACGCATCCTTCTATCACGTCGTCAACAATAAGGGCCCGCACGGTCTGCCGCTCATCGGGCGTGCGGAC
Source organism: uncultured Oscillospiraceae bacterium (assembly GCA_964349735.1). Lineage (GTDB taxonomy): Bacteria > Bacillota > Clostridia > Saccharofermentanales > Saccharofermentanaceae > JAAYCT01. The sequence continues at coordinate 3,639 of CAYGIB010000176.1, forward strand.
TGGAACGACTGCCTCAATCTGAACTGCCACTCCACCGAGCCCGGTCAGTCCTTCCAGACCTATGGAACCGCGGACGGCCGCGTGGCGGAGTCGGTCCTTATAGCCGGCATGTTTGTTGCCATCGGGCCGGAGCTCGTCGAGCTTTATCAGCGAAAAGAAATGGCGGCCGAAGCGAAAAAGGCGCAGGATGAAATTGAAAAAATGCGGGAGACTGTTCTTCGCCACGGGTACGACGGCGATTGGTTCCTGCGGGCCTACGATGCGTTCGGCGAAAAGGTCGGTTCCAGGGATTGCGCGGAAGGGCAGATTTTTATCGAATCTCAGGGATTCTGTGTCATGGCCGGTATCGGAGTCGAGGACGGCCGCGCACTCAAAGCTTTGAATTCGGTCCGCGATATCCTCGAATGCGAACACGGCATTGTCCTGCAGCAGCCGGCATATCAGACGTATCATTCCAACCTGGGCGAGTGCTCCTCGTATCCGCCCGGGTATAAGGAGAACGCCGGAATTTTCTGCCACAACAACCCGTGGATCATGATTGCGGAGACCGTGCTGGGGCGAGGCGACCGGGCGTTTGACCTTTACCGGAAAATCTGCCCCGCTTATCGCGAGGACATCAGCGACTTGCACCGCATGGAGCCGTACGTGTACTCGCAGATGATTGCGGGCAAGGATGCCGGCAGAATGGGCGAGGCGAAGAACTCCTGGCTGACCGGAACGGCCGCCTGGAATTTCGTCGCGATTTCTCAGGCGATCCTCGGGATCAAGCCCGAATACGACGGCCTTCGCGTCGAGCCGTGCATTCCTTCCGCATGGAAGGAATACAAGATCACCCGGGTGTTCCGCGGTGCGACGTATGAGATCTCGATCCAAAACCCCGACGGCGTCCAAAAGGGCGTCCG
>CAYGIB010000177.1:0-4538 GCA_964349735.1 uncultured Oscillospiraceae bacterium
AGATTGTATAGTCTCCGGGGTACGGCCAAGTCATCGAACCTTGCGGCGGAGCGGTCTTGGAACCGCTCTTGGCGTACAGTTCCTTCTGGAGTTGGGCGATTTCACTGTCGAGCCTCTTGGATTCCGCCTCGAGTTTATCCTGTTTCTTTTCCCAAGTTGAAAGCTCCGACTGCTTGGCGGTCAAGGTTTCCTGTGTCTTCCCGATCATCGCCTCCAACTCCGCAAGCTCCGCACTCTTCTGGTCGGCAATCGCCTGCATGTCTTTCGCTTCCTGAAGTGCGTAATCGCTCTTCAGCTGAGCGTCGTCCAAGGCCGCCTGCATCTCCTCCATAATCTGCTGATCGGAATCGGCAATTAACTCGATGATTTCCATATTGGTAAAGAAGCCCGCCAGGTTATCAGATTCAAGTAAAATCTCCAAAGGGGATTTGTTCTGATACTCAAACATGACACTGATGCGCTCCGAGTATTCCAACTGCTTCACTTCAAGTGTCTCTTGCGCATCCAGATAAATATTGATCGCCGCCTTCTTTGCCAGAAGCGCCGTCGCCAATTCCTCGGCAATTTCCAAATACTGCGCCTTCTGAGCTTCGTTTAGATCATTGAGTTCTTGGAGTTCCGTCGTAAGTCCGCTCACCTCGCCCGAAAGAGCATTAATCCGACTCTGAGCCTCGGCAAGGGCTTCTTCGGTATCTTCTTTGTCCTGCTTCGCTTCCTTGATTTCATCGGCCTTGGAATAGCGAAGTTCGGCTCCGGGTACCGCGAAGGCTTTATTCGAATAAGATACGACCGTCACGAGCAGCACCGATAGGACCAATAATACGGCAATCGACTCACCGATTCCCCGTTTTGCGAAAATAGAGTCTGTTCGATGGTGGTTCATCATTATCACTGCAATCTCCTATTAAACCTTTATATATTTCCGGACGGCAATACCACTTCCCGAAGCTCCGATTACGACACCCAGGATCAGACAAATCAACGCGACCCAGTATGTTAATCCGCTGACCGGAACAAGGGAATAGAAACTACTGACGGATGTATCTTTCATCATCATATCAAAAAGCTTGGAATATGCCAAATGCATGATGCCCCACGCGCACAGCGCGCTGATCAAACCGACAATCGCCCCCTCGACGATATACGGAAGCCGGATGTACCCGGTGGTCGCTCCGACAAATTTCATGATAAAAATCTCCGTTGACCGCGAATACACCGAAATTCGAACCATATTGGATATGATGAAGAGCGAAATCAGGAATAAGACCGAAAGGGCAACGAGCGTGGAAATGTTCACCCACCTCGTCGCGGTCGCCAAGAAGTGCATTACGCGGCTCTCCTGCATGACCTTTTTGACTCCGGGCAATGCCTGAAGACGCATGACCACTTCGTCGGCATGAGACGGATTTGTCAGCTGAACGTGAAAGGTATTCGGAAGGTAGGTCTTGTAATCGAAATCGTCCAGGATGCTTGCGCCGCCGCCCAAATTCTCGCGAAAACGGTAATAATTCTCCTCCGGAGTCATCGCTTGGTAGGACAGGATATGATCCGTGCTTGTTTCCAGGTAATTGCGAACTCCAATCAAATCGTTCTCGGAGCATGCCAGTTTCATATAGACCTCAATCGGAGGCTGCTGACTGACCTTTTTCATGATATATCGCGCGTTTGCCGAAAAAATGAAAAAAGCGGACATTAATAGGAGCATCAAAAGAATCGTCGTTACGGAAGCAACCGTCACGAGCGGGTGCCGTACGATGCCCTTCAATCCCTCGCGGACCGAATTGAAAAACGCTCTGACGCTCATTTCGCTCCTCCGTCCGCAGATGTCTTTCCGGGCACAGCCGTCTTTCCGGGCGCAGCCGTTTTTCCGGGCGTCTTGACGGCGCAATAACCGCTGTCTAATTCATCCCGAACAATCAGCCCGTCATCAATCTCAATGACCCTCTTTTTCATCCGGTCGACCAGATTGCTGTCGTGCGTGCAAATCACGACACTTGTGCCGTTCCGGTTGATTTCCTCCAGTAACGCCATGATGGATTCGCTGGTCTGCGGGTCCAGGTTGCCCGTCGGCTCGTCGGCGACGATCAGCTTCGGGTCATTGACCATTGCCCGGGCAATTGCCACGCGCTGTTGCTCGCCCCCGGACAGCTCATGCGGCATCGCGTGCGCTTTATGGCGCAAATCCACGACACCCAGAACGATTTCTACCATCTGTGCGAGCTTTTTGGAGGGCATGCCGACAATCTCGCCCGCGAACGCGACATTTTCGAAAACATTTTTACTCTCAATCAGGCGGAAATCCTGGAAAATCATACCGATCTGACGGCGAAGAACCGGAACGAGTGCCGACTGCATTTTGGAAATCGGAAACCGGTCGATCAGTACATAACCCCGGGAAGGTTTCTCTTCCCGGGTGATTAACTTGATGAGGGTGGATTTGCCCGACCCGCTCTTTCCGATGATAAATACAAATTCGCCGTCGTCAATCTTGAAACTGACGCCCCGGAGTGCATCCGATCCGGACTTATACGTCTTATGAACATTTTCAAACCGTATCACTAAACGATCACTTGAACCCCGTTACCAAGTGCTCTTGGGCGGACGGGCGTTCTTCTCCTGCTTCTCGAGATAGGTGCGAACCATGGCCGCAAGCTTGAAGAGTACCGCGTCGTCAAAGCTGCGCAAATCGAGCCCGGTAATCTTCTGAACCTTATCTAAACGGTACACCAATGTGTTCCTGTGCACGAACAGCTTCCGTGATGTCTCGCTGCCGTTCAAGTTATTTTCAAAAAACTTCGCAATCGTCAAAAGTGTTTCGGAGTCGAGCGATTCATACGCCCCCTGCGCGAAAACCTCGTCCAGGAACATATTGCAGAGCGTCGGGGGAAGCTGATAAATCAGCCGGCCCAAGCCGAGCTTATCGTATCTCATTACGCATTTTTCGCTCTCGAAAATACTGCCGACGCGCAAAGCCAGAACGGCTTCGCGGTATGATTTTGCCACGTCCTTCAATGCGGGGGCGGGCATCCCGATTCCGATATTGACGCGGGACATGGATTCGGCATTGAGATTATCGCGAATCGTATGGCTTCGTTCCTGGACAAATTCGTCGAATTCTCCTTCAATCTCCAGGACCAGGACGATGGTTTCTTCGTCCATTGCGAACGTATGCATCGTCTTCGAGTCCGGATAGAGATTCTGAAGGATATCGAGGCATTCCGGCCCATCCGAGCGCGGAACCCGAACGATAAATACAATACGGTTCAGCGTATACGGGATCTTGAACTCTCTGGCCTTAAGCGGAATATCGCCGGGCAACTCGTTTTCTAATAGAATATTCTTTATGAATGTGGATCGCTCCGTGTCCGTGTTCCGATCTTTGAGCGCCGTGCGAACCCATTGAGCAACTAATTCGAGGTTCGTGCGGTCGGACGAATCCGTCCCCACGATGAAAGCAACGTATTGAGTGCTGTCTCCGTTCATCATCCGATAGTAGGTCTTCTCGGATGTGCTGACAAAAAGATCCTCGGACTTCATGACCGCGCGGACCGAGGAATCTTCGGTTCCCTCTAATTCCGGCTCCGTACAGGCAATCACAACACCGGAGGTATCCAAAATACCCACCGTACGATTCAGGATTCTTTTGACCTCACGCATGCATCTCTTGATTTCTTCCATGACAACCACCCGGAATCCTTCCCGAAGACCTGTGTCGATCCTGTCGTTCAGACGCGAAAAAACCGCGTCCATACCCAATTAATCTTATACGTTTGGGACTGAACATGCAAGAGCGGCCGTTCTTCGGTCGAACTTAAATTCATGGCGACCGAAGAATACGGCTCTCCCCTCGGGTTTCGTCGTGAAAGCGTGGAAACTCCGACCGCCGAATCTGTATGCGGCTGTAAAACCGGTCTAAAGGATAATCGTGAAAAAACCGGCCCCCGAATATCGGAGGCCGGCTGGAAATCCGGGCTTGAAAGGAATCTTAGGAAATGATGCTCTGCTCGGTGTCCTTGTCGAAAATATGGACACGGTTGGCATCAATTGCCAAATCAACCACCTCGCCGACTCGGGAAATCGATGTCGTCGGGTCGACTCTGGCCGTTAGAGGAAGCGATCCGCTTACCGTAACGTACAGGTAGGTCTCGGCACCGAGCATCTCGACAACATCGACGTCTGCGGTGAAGGAGGTGTCGGGGTGATTGCCGACGTAGGTGGTATCATCCGTAATCGCCTCAGGGCGAACACCGAAGATAACTTCCCTGCCGTCCTGTTCAATCACTTCGGGAACGGAATAGCGCTCCGGAAGCTTGATCGAGAAGTTCTCGAACGAAATGTATACGTCGTTGCCCTCGACCTGAACGATTGCATTGATGAAGTTCATCGGAGGCATTCCGATAAATCCGGCGACGAAAGTGTTGACGGGGTTCTGGTACAGCTCACTCGGGGAATCAACCTGCTGGATGAATCCGTCCTTCATAACCACGATACGGGTACCCAGCGTCATGGCCTCGGTCTGGTCGTGGGTAACATAGATG
>CAYGIB010000178.1:0-4528 GCA_964349735.1 uncultured Oscillospiraceae bacterium
CGTCGTATCCGACCGCGCTGATATCACGCGGAACTGCCATGCCGTGCTTTTCAATCTCGGTCATCCCGCCCATATACGAGTAATCGTCAGGATAAAGAATGCATGTAGGTGGTGTGGGAAGGGCAAGCAAGGCACGGGTTGCCAATCCGCTCTCCTTCGGGCTGTGGTATTTGGCTTCTTGAATGTATTCTTCCGGAATACGTATACCCAGATCCATGCATGCCTTGTAAAAGCCGCTGAGACGTTTCTGGGTCACTGCACTTCGCTCTTCGCCGTGTATAAACGCGATACGCGTATGACCCATTCCGTGCACGTAATTCATAATCTCAGTCATGCTTTGAACATTTTCCGACATGATTGAAGGGCACTCGGAAAAAACATGGTCGATGACCACGGTGGGGAGCTCGCTCGTGGCGAGCTCCACTACCTGTGGGTCCTCGAAGCGAGCCTGTGCGATGACCACACCATCGCAACTTCTGTAGGAGGCATGTTTCAGAAAGCTCATTTCGCTGTTGCCGATTTTGTTACTGATAAACGTGATGTCATAACCGGAAGCCTGAGCGGCTTCACGAACGCTGTCCAATACAAGGGAAAAGTATTCATGCTTTAATTGATCGGCAAATAAAACGCCGATATTATAGGATCGATTGGTTTTCAAATACCGTGCGGCTGCATTCGGGTGATATCCCAAGTCGTGTGCAATTTTGCGAATCGTCTCAGCGGTTTCGGGATTCACGTCCGGTTGTCCGTTCAGTGCTTTGGAAATAGTGGAAACAGATACACCACAGATATTGGACAAATCCTTAATGGTTACCATATCTCTCCTCCGAATTTTCCGAAAACGTTTTCGTAGCCTGATAATAAATCCCGTTTGCGCACTTGTCAACACCTAATGTCAATATATACAAGCTTATTTACATTTTTTACTTAGCTTGTATTGAGAACTATCGCAATATATTCGAAAACGTTTGCGTTCCTTCATTCTCTCGATTGACACTCGTATATTCGACTTATGTTGACCTGTAATGCGTCAAGCAGTTTCGTTCACATACAAAACAAATATTGTTTACTCGCCGAGCTCTCTGTCCGATCAGCGTTTCTCTTTCAGCCTCAAAAATGTTATGATAGTAATGCTTTTGATACTCATTCAAACCCAACACGCACATCACCAATCCAGAGGAAACAGGAGATGAATATGCAAAATAATCCCGTTATCGAAAAGCTCGGACGACGCCTTCGCCTCGCCGTCATCGGAGGCGGAACCGGCTCCTTCATCGGCGCGATGCACCGGCAGGCCGCCATACTGGACGGTCGCTTCGAAATCGTTGCGGGTTCCCTTTCATCGCGACCGGAAAAAGCAATGAGTGACGGTCGGATGATCGGCCTTCCGGATGACCGGATATACCCCGATGCTTCAGACCTGATCCGTATGGAATCTGCGCGGCCCGACGGTGCCGAGGTAATTTCTATAATGACGCCGAATGACAGTCATTTTCGATATGCAGCGGCGGCCCTGGAAGCAGGCAGAGACGTCATTTGCGATAAACCGATGACGAATACACTCTTAGATGCGGAAGCTCTTTTTCGAAAAGTTCGGGAAACCGGTCTGATTTTCTGTCTGACTCACAACTACTCCGGGTACCCGATGGTCCGTCAAGCCCGTTCGATGCGGGAAACCGGCGCGCTCGGCACGATTCGCCTGATACAGGTCGAATATGTTCAGGGGGGTAAAGCCGACGAGAATGATCCGGATCCGACCGGCTCCGTACCCTGGCGTTATGACCCGATCCGAGGAGGCCCGTCCCTGGTGATGGGCGATATCGGTACGCACGCACATCATCTGGTCCGTTACATAACCGGCCTGGAGGTCGTATCCCTGTCTGCCGAGGTCGGTGCGATTGTGCCCGGCCGCAAAACGCATGACTATGCCGGCGCGCTTCTGCATTTTAATAACGGTGCGCGCGGATGTTTCTGGGTGACGCAGGCAGCGGCAGGGGTTGAGAACAGCCTGAGGATACGTATAAGCGGAACCGGTGGTTCGATTGAATGGAATCAGGAGATTCCTCAGATTCTAAGCTACAAACCGATAAACGGTCCGGCCGAGACCAGGACCCCGAACGGACCGGGCTGTCTGCCGGCCGCCAAGCGGGCCTCCCGAATTGTCGCGGGTCATCCGGAGGGATTTCACGAGGCTTTTGCCAACATTTATGCCGATGCGGCCGAGACCATCGCCGCCCGGCGTTCGGGGACGCAAGCCGATTCACTGGCGATGACCTTCCCGAGTGTTTTCGACGGTCTGATGGGTGTTCGCTTTGTTCACGACGTCATCCGCTCATCCGGTGACAACGGCCGTTGGGTAGAATGCGTCACGGGTGAACCGGACGTTTCTTAAATGCCATGATCAATAATCATTCGAACCGATTACTTGGATCGTGTCGAGGAGATTATTAATGATGCATTGAACGAAGATATGTACGTCATCATGAACGATCATTGGGGCGGCGGATTACGGCTTATGCCGGATCAGTCGCCTTTCATATAGTAGTAAACTCCGGTTCGCCCGTCTTCCAGCCGCACGTAATACCAGTTCGGCGAAGAACCGGGCGAGAAATCGGAAACATCCAAAACGGTAAATTCAGTCCCTCCGGGAACAATGATATTGGACGGTGCCGGTCCGTACGGATATGCGTCATAGGGCGGAATCGTAGTCGTCTCCTCCAACCAGGTTCCGTAATTATCCCCGATTTCGCGATAGAAAGAGGAGGTTTGACCGATATAAGAGATTGGGTCGAGCTTATGGTAAATAATCGATCCATTTACAATTTCCAACCATGAATAAATCATGACAGGGTAGGTATACCAACTATAGCCGATATTGGAAAGAATCTGCCCCTGTCGGTTGCAGCGCAGCCGCCCGTAAACATCACCGAGGTGGATTACGGAGGTTCCGTCATAACGGAAGATATGAGCCACCGGGTCTTCGCTTGGACCGTTGTCCAGGACGAAAAGGTCAATATAATCATCACCCCGGTCGATATCGATCAGGAATGCCGTCATGTAATAATCAATCATGAAGACCGCCGATGCCCCATTGATTGTGACCTGAGCAGTAATCGAGGCTTCATCGATTTCAACGCTGATATCATCATTTGTACCGTCTCTGTTCATGTCATAGTTTGCGTAGCCAGTAATGATATCCATTGCGTCATAATCCATTTCCAAATACACGAGGGCATAATCGGTGATCGGCACGCTATCCAGGTACTCCGGCACACCATCAATCGGAGACACGGTTTCGGACGGAAGCGCAGTTGATTCGGCAGTGGGCGTGGCCGTAGTCGTCGACTCGAGTTCTTCTGTCTCCTCCGTTTCCTCCGGTTCTTCGGTTTCGCGCAGCCAGTCAAGCGTGCAGGATGAAAGGAATATGATCAAGCTCAACAGCAATGTAAACACGGTTACTATTCTTTTTTTCATACAAGCGACCTCCATTTTGCATCGTTTTCAAGACGAGCCGGCTCTCTTAGAATATTTTCGCTTAAGGGCATCCGACCGATGGTACAAGCATCGCAAGATCACGTCTTCGGTATTCTTCTATATAATCAATTCTTCTTAACACATTATAAGGCCGTGTTGTTTCGTTGTCCATAAATGATGTCATTTTCTGTTGTTCTGAGTAACGCCGCCGCTTATCCGGATGTTCGCATACAGAATCTTAACATCATCGCTTTCCGGGGCGTTCGAAAAGCCCGATTCTCCGATTCTCTCTTCGAGGATTAACGGAATATCGGGCTTCCGGGAGTCAGATGATTATGGATCAGCCGACCGGCTGATACTCGAAGGTAATCTCCAGAGTCTCCATTCTTCTCAAGCGTTCTGTCCGGTTATCGATGATGACCGCCGACGCTTCAGAAAGGTCTCCCGAAGCATTCCGGGCTTCCTCCGGAAGATTTTCCACCCAACCGTTATAGAGGTTCACGCGCGTACATATTCCGTCATCGCTCGTTGTGTACGGTTCGGCAATCAATCGATAGGCTCCGCCGTTGATCTTGACCTCGGTAATGGTAATGATGTAACCCGGATACAAGAGCTCTCCGTTTGCAATCGCCAGCGCGGCAAACGCCATACTGTTGGCATATCCTTCGGCGGTCCCCGAGAAGTCAAGCGCAACGGTGTAAGTTCCCGGTCCTTCTATGTCGACATCCGTTGCGATGATGCCATCGGTCTTGGAGGTGGGGTCATAGACGTCTCCGACACTGTAGGTGATATTCCAGTCATTGCTGTTATACATAATCCAGGCAACGGCCTTTTCATCTCCGATAGATATCGTTTCACCTGCCGCCTCGGCCTCCGCATCCGCTATGGCTGCAGCCACCAGCGCCTCAGCGATTGCTTTTCGAGCTGCTTCCTGAATCTCTGACTCGGACATTTTCGATTGTGCGGCTAAACTTCGATTCTTAAACAGCTGTGCGATCTCCTCATCGAAAAACTTCAGGTCTCTTCGAATGAACATATTGCTGCATTCCCAGAG
>CAYGIB010000179.1:0-4488 GCA_964349735.1 uncultured Oscillospiraceae bacterium
TCGATATCGCGCAACATAGATGAATCCCACGGCGTTAGCGTAATCATTCTCGGCTCGGGCACCTGGATATTGGCGACCGCATTCAGAGGAGAAGGGACCCCGTAATATTCGACCATAATCCGGTCCAGAACATGTGGATTGGCGCGGCCGGCACGCAGAGCGTTAAAATTCTCGCCCAGGTTCTTCAGTGTCTTTTTCATACGATCGTCAAATCGGTCGTACTCTTCCTTGCTAATCAGTTGCATACCAATACCTCCGTTCTTATCCTCTTCCTCAACTCTATTGTACCAGTGTTCCGATATTCTCCCCGCAAACGATTCGATAAATATTCTCCGGGTCTTCCATGGAAAATACCATGATTGTCGTTTTGTTATCACGGCAGAGAGCCGCGGCGGTCGCATCCATGACCTTCAAATCAAACTTGAGAATATCGTCGTGCGTTACGCGTTCGTATCTCTTGGCGTCGGGGTATTTGTTCGGATCCTTGTCGTACACACCATCTACCATGGTCGCCTTGCAAAAAATATCCGCCTCAATCTCGGCCGCACGCAGCGCCGCTCCGGTGTCGGTTGAAAAGAAAGGGTTTCCCGTGCCGCATGCAAAAATGACCACGCGTTTCTTCTCAAGATGTCGAATTGCCCGTTTGCGGATATACGGCTCAGCCATCTGGCGGATCTCAACGGCAGACAGGACACGTGTGGTCACTCCGGTCTGCTCCAGTGCATCCGAAAGAGCGAGTGCATTCATCATCGTCGCAAGCATCCCGATATGGTCTGCCGTAACGCGGTCCATCGTCACGCTCGTGCGCCCTCTCCAGAAATTACCGCCGCCAACGACAATCGCAACCTCTACCCCGGTGTCCGCGACCTTCTTAATCATTCGACTCATCGTTTTCAATACTTCAACGTCGATGCCGAATTTTTTCTCGCCGGCCAGCGCTTCTCCGCTTACCTTTAAAAGTATTCTGTTATAAACGGGTACATCCATTCTCTTACCTCCGGACATCCTTTTGAAAGCCTCTTATATTCTATACGTTTACGACAATAAAAAAAAGCCGCCACGATGAAAATCATGGCAGCTTCAGATTCGATAAACCAATTACAGTCAGAAAGCCGAAGATTTGCACTCCGAGATTTCCGCGAAATTTACAAAAACAGCGGTCCTTACGTCTTGATTTGACTCATAACCTCTTGTGCAAAATTGTCTTCTCTTTTGGCCAGGCCCTCGCCCATCTCGTAACGGGTAAAGCGGCGGATGGAGATATTTTCGCCGATGGCGGAAATCATTTCCTTCAAAAGAATCTCAATGGTCTTGGAATCATCCTTGACATATTCCTGCTCTAAGAGACAGTTATCCTTGAAAAACTTCGCGAGAGAACCCTCGACAATCTTGTCCAGGATCTTTTCCGGCTTCCCGTCGTTTAATGCCTTGTTTCGGATAATTTCCTTCTCCTTGGCAATCTCGGACTCCGGGACATCTTCTCTTTTGACCCATTTCGGATTCGCTGCGGCAATCTGCATGCCGATGTCATGAACAAAAGCCCGGAACTTCTCGTTCTTGGCCGCGAAGTCGGTCTCGATATTGACCTCGACCAAGACACCGATACGCCCGCCTGCATGAATATAGGCATCTACGATACCCTCCGCGGCGATTCTTCCGGATTTCTTCGCTGCGGAAGCAATGCCCTTTTCACGAAGCCAAGCAACCGCTTTATCAACATCACCCTCGCATTCCTGCAGGGCTTTCTTGCAATCCATAATTCCCGAGCCCGTCATTTCGCGGAGCTCCTTAACCTGTAATGCTGAAATTTCAACCATGTGAATACCTCCCTATATCTATTCTTGTCCCGGTGGACCGATTACTTCCTCGCTTACGCCTCAACAATATCCTCTGCAACGACCTCTGAGACAGTCTCAGGGATGACCTCGGGAACAGTCTCGGGGATGACCTCGGGTACAACCTCGGGTACAGTCTCGGGGATGACCTCGGGAACAACCTCGGGGACAGTCTCGGGAACGACCTCAGGAACGACCTCGGGAACGACCTCGGGAACGACCTCGGGAACGACCTCGGGAACGACCTCGGGGACAACCTCGGGGACAACCTCGAAAACGACATCTGCGATGGCTTCAGAGACCACCTCGGGAATCTCGGCTTCCTCGCCCGTAATCTCAGCTTCTTTCTCTCCGGATGCGTCTTCCGAACTTCCGGTATCAAAAGACTCGCCCTGCTTGGCTTCGATGACCGCGTCGGCCATACGGCCGGCAATCAGTTTTACCGCACGAATCGCATCGTCGTTGCCCGGGATTACGTAATCAACCTCTTCGGGGTCACAGTTCGTATCGACAATCGCAACAATCGGAATACCGAGTCTTCTTGCTTCTGCAACGGCCAGGTGCTCTTTCTTGAGATCCACGATGAAGAGCACGGCCGGCAGCCGATTCATCGCCTGAATACCGCCAAGGTTTTTCTCGAGCTTATCTGTTTCCAATCGCAGCTTGGCAACTTCCTTCTTGGTACGCAACTCAAACGATCCGTCCTCGGCCATTCTGCGAAGTTCATTCAAACGTCCGATTCTTCTGCGAATGGTCGTGAAGTTTGTAAGCGTTCCGCCGAGCCAGCGATTGTTGATAAAGAACATCCCGCAACGGGTTGCTTCATCGGAGATAGAATCCTGAGCCTGCTTCTTGGTACCTACGAAAAGCACGTAACCGCCGTCCATCGCTACCTGGCGAATGAACATGTATGCTTCGTCCGCCTTGCGAACCGTCTTCTGAAGATCGATGATGTGAATTCCGTTGCGCTCCGTGTAAATGTACTCCGCCATCTTGGGGTTCCAGCGGCGCGTCTGGTGTCCGAAATGAACACCCGCTTCAAGGAGCTGTTTCATAGAAATAACCGACATGATATAATCCTCCTGTTTCTCATCCACGAGTGCGAAACCGAGCCTTGCGGCACAAAAGGACTGCCTCGTGTGTTTATTTAAGCCATATGATACTACCACGCTGAACTTGAAGAATCAAGTCCTGTTCTGTCATTGATTCGCAATCCGCCGGGTCACCTCTCGACATTTACCGGAACAATCACCGACACATCCCCCGAACGTGGTAAAATGCATTTTAAAATAATCAATCATCGGAGGCGCACATGAACTCATCCAATATTGATCCGTTGAGCGAGTCGGACTTTCTCGAGGTTCTATCCGAGCTGATTTCGATTCCGAGTGTAAAGGGAGAATCCACAGAGAATGCCCCTTACGGTGTCGCCACAGCTCAGGCGTTGGATTATTTGCTCGGACGCGCGGAGGCGAGCGGACTTTCGGTTAGAACCCTTGACAACCGCGTCGGCTATGCGGAATGGGGCTCCGGAAGCCGGTTGGTCGCCGTCCTGTGTCATCTCGATGTCGTCCCCCCGGGTGAGGGCTGGGAGACCGAGCCGTTTTCTCTTACGCGAAAAGAAGGATTATTGATCGGTCGCGGGGTGATGGATAATAAGGGGCCTGCGGTATGCGCATTGTTTGCCCTCTTGCGACTCAAGGAGAGCGGTTACATTCCCTCTTGCAGGATTCGATTGATTTTCGGTCTGGATGAAGAGCACGACTGTACTTGCATGGACCACTATGTTGCGGTTGAGGAGCTCCCCGACACCGGATTTACGCCCGATGCATCATTTCCCGCGATTTTCGCCGAGAAGGGTATTCTGCAGTTTAGCGTTCGAGGACAGGGTTCGACGACGGTCGAGGCGGTCGGCGGAGACGCCTATAATATGGTTCCGTCTTCCTGTTCGATAACAGACCTAGCGACCGGTGAACGCTATACGGCGGCAGGAATCCCCGCTCATGCCTCAACGCCCGAAAAGGGGGTCAACGCGATTCTGAAGGCCGTATCCGCTCTTCCGGACACGATATCGAGGCATGAACCACTTACAGATTTTCTTGGTCAATATCTGGCACGAGATAAAGATATTTCGGCACTGATTACCTGTGCGCCCGCGGATATTTCCGGTGATCTCACCGTCAACGTAGGACTCATCCGAATTTCTTCAGACGAGTCCATGGCCGGAATTGATATTCGCTATCCGGTCGAGTCAAGCGGAGACGACATTTACCGGGAGATTTCCGGAAAGGCTGCTTCATTTGGGCTTGAGACCCGTATTGTAAGCCACTTGAAACCCCTTTTCACCCCACCGGATTCACACTCGATGATTGCGCTTCGAGGCGCATACAACCGCTATGTTCAGCAAGCCTACCTTGCGGAGCATCCCGGCACGAAGGATATTCCGGAAGAATGCCTATCCTCGGACCCCATCGCCATCGGCGGCGGAACGTACGCGAGATCCATGCCGGATATCGTCGCGTTCGGCCCGGTTTTTCCGTGGGAAGAGAGTAAAATGCATCAGAAAAACGAATCCTGTTCGGAAAGAGTCATGCTGATCTCCGTATCGCTATACGAGGATGCTGTTAAGAGCCTGTGCGAATCCCTCGAAGCA
>CAYGIB010000180.1:0-4477 GCA_964349735.1 uncultured Oscillospiraceae bacterium
CCTTTGGAGGGGGATACTCCGGTTCTTTTTAACTTTGTTGAGTCAGCCTCTTCTTCGCTTACAGATGGAACTGCTTGCACGGATTTAAACGTGTATTTTTCGGCGACCAATAAAGACTCCAATTTTGTTTATGACAAAGAAATTCTGATGTACACGAAGTACCAGTACAATGGGACAGCGCAAATCGACGAGATTACCGGTGAAATGATATTTGTCAAAAATGTATTTGTCTTGTTTGCGAACATTCAGCCGCATGGCGACTCCACCCTGGATGCATACCTCGAAGAAGGCGGAGATGGTTATTACGTTTCCGAGGGTAAAATAATCAACATAACCTGGGAGAAAGACTCGACCACAAGTCTGATCGAAATATTTGACGAAAACGGCAAGCCCGTTCAGGTGAATGCGGGACGAAGCTATATCAACGTCGTACGCGAGTCTCGTGCATCTCAGACCACTTGGAAATAATGTTAATCTTTGGGATTCAGGCGAAGTGCCAATCGCTCTGCTCTCTTCTTTACGAATAGAATCAATGCCATAATCAGGCGAAAAAACAAAAGCACGGATACTCCGCCCAGAATATCAATCAAGACATCAATGATACTCGCTTGCCGCCCGTAAACGAATATCTGATGATATTCGTCGAGCACAGCGGACAGAACCGTGATCCAGATTGAGAGCATCGAATAAGTAAGAAACGATGACTTCATTTCATGGGCCGGAATTTCAACCAGAGGATTGTTTTCCGATATCCTTGAGGTGGATGCAAACGCAAAAAACGAAAAAGCGGTAAGAGCGGCGTATTCGATAACGTGCGCCGCTTTTCTCAGAAGAAAAATCGAAACGCTTAGATTCAGCTTGGTTTCTAAAAAGTTTCGAAGCACCTCGCTTCGATGAGCGGATTCAAAGCCTGTCTCGGAAGACATCAAAAAGATAATCCACATCCACGCGAGTACAATCACCCAAAGAACAATGGACAACAGCAGATATGCCCATCGAATCCCCTTGCCTTTGTTTTTTGTTTTCTCCACGTGATGCTCCTTTATAACCAAACTTAACTTTTGATCCCTATCATTCCTCGGAGCGGCTGATTCGACTCTTTAAAACGCCGGCAATTTCTCTCTCCGCATCCTTTTGAGCGCTGCTCTCTCGCTTATCGTACTTCGCTTTTCCCTTTGCTAAAGCGATTTCGAATTTGACTTTTCCTTTTGAAAAATAGCATTTTGTCGGAACGATCGTCAGTCCGTCTTGCTTAACGCGCGAAAACAAACGAATGATTTCTTGCTTGTGCATGAGCAATTTGCGGATTCTCATCGGATCCCGATTGTATCGATTGCCTGCCTCATACGGGCTGACATGCACACCGATCAAATACATCTCATTATCCTTCACTTGAACATAACTGTCCTTCAGGTTAATCTTACCGGCTCGAATAGACTTTACTTCGGTTCCGGACAAGGAAATACCCGCTTCAAACTTCTCCAATATGAAGTAGTCGTGAAACGCTTTTTTATTGTCCGCAATCATCTTTATCGATATATCACTCAATTACCTGTCGCTCCTTGCGCAAAGAAGGTTGTGCATTCAAAGAAAGATCGTCACGCTCACCCTTCATATAAGCTAAATATCCCGCAGCTGCAACCATGGCGGCATTATCCGTGCAAAGTTCAATCGGCGGATAGAAAAGCTTAACGCCGTTTGATTCCGAATAGTGCTTCATTGTGTCGCGCAGAACGGAGTTTGCCGAGACGCCCCCTGCCATGCATAAATTATAACACGACATCTTCCGACATCCCTTCATACAGTTTTCCGCAAGTATCTCAGCGATTGTCTTCAAGTATCCGGCAGAAAAATCGGGTACACTTACCTCTCGGCCGGCCATTTTTGCTTGGTTAATGATGTTCAGTGCAGCCGTTTTTATCCCGCTGAACGAGAAGTCGCACGAACCCGGGAAGAAAGTTCGCGGAAACTCGTATGCATACGGATTCCCGGTTCGGGCTGCCGCATCCATCTTCGGCCCTCCGGGATACCCAAGTCCCAGTACTCGCGCAATCTTATCAATCGCCTCTCCGGCGGCGTCGTCCCGGGTCTGGCCGATGATTTCCTCTTCGGAGTGGTTACCTGTATATACAATTTCTGTGTGTCCGCCGGATACGATCAGAGCGATAAACGGAGGAGCAAAATCCTTGTGCACCAGAAAATTTGCGGCGACATGCGCATCAATGTGTCCGACCCCGATTAGGGACTTCCCGGATACCTCAGCTAATCCTTTCGCCGAGGATATTCCGACCAGCAGAGCACCGACTAATCCCGGACCCTTAGTAACGCAGATTGCGTCAATCTCCGATAAGGATTTTCCGGATCGATCAAGCGCTTCTCGGATACATGGAATAATGGTTTCTACATGCATCCTCGATGCAAGCTCCGGAACCACACCGCCGAAAGTGCTGTGAAACCGGGCTTGTGAAGATATGACAGACGATAACACATTTGTTCCGTCCGCGACCACGGCGCAGGCCGTTTCGTCGCAAGAGGATTCAATGCCAAGCGTCAGAATACTCATATCCGGGCTTCCTTACATCACTATGTGAAAAATAAATTGATCCAGACATAGGAAAAGACCCATTGCCAGAACGTATGCAGCACAAAATGCAATCCCTTTTCGAGTTAATTTTTTGATCATGAAGGACATGGTCAAATATCCAAAAAGCGCGGAAACGGCAATTCCAACTGCAGTGTAGACAGCCATCGAAGTGGAGATTTCGATGTTTCCTGAAATCAAGTCATAAATATCCAGCACGAAAGAACCAAGAATCGCCGGGATGGCCATCAGGAACGCAAACCGGATCGCATCTTCGCGTTTGACGCCTCTCAACATCAATGCGCTGAAGCAACTGCCGGACCGGGAAACGCCGGGGGTGATGGCAAAAGCCTGTGCAAGTCCGGCAATGAACGCGTCCAACCAGGTTATCCCCGTGAAGTCCTTTTCGCCCTTTCTAACAAAAAAGGTGGATATTAAAATGAGACCGGTGATAATGAAGGCAATCCACAGGAAAGATCCTTCAAAAACCTTTTCAATCCAATCATTCAAAAAAATTGCCGCCAGAACGGCCGGAATCGTCGCAACAACCAGAAGCCAGGTCAGCTTTCCGAAAAGGTTCATAAAAATGGACCTTATTTCTTTCCTCATTACAATAAAGACCGACAACAATGTGCCGAAGTGCAGCATCGAAAAGAAGAACAAATGATCTCCTTCGGTAGCGTTTAGTAATTTTTCGGCCAAAACAAGGTGTCCACTGCTGGAAACCGGCAGGAACTCGGTTATTCCTTGGATGATACCGAAAATAATTGCCTCCCAAACAGTCATATATAAGCCTCCTCATTTTACTGGAAATGGCTGTCCAAAAACTCGGTGATCACTTCGCGATATCGCTCCGGAGCAATCGCAAACGCCTCCACATATCCGGCTCCCGTAAATTTCTCGGCCGTGGTCGTACTTGGATGAAGGCGTTTTCGCTCCGTTACAATTTGATCGATGAAAGAAGTCTTTATAAACAAGTCTCTGTCCCCGTACAGGATACACACCGGAACCGAGGTTCTCGCGATCTCTGACGCCAAGTTTAGATTTTCACTTTCTCCTGCCGAGATTCGAATCGCGTACGGTATAGAGTACTGTGTCAGAAATCCGAATGTAAAGTCGTTGGCGGCAATCGGTCGGATGTAGTCGTCGGACATTTTTGCCGGCGAGTCCAGAATAAAACCGGCGATATAGCTTCCGTCAAAGGGAAGATCTTTAATCGCGTCACTGACCTTCTTCTCCGGCTCATCACTTTGTGGAAGTTTGCTTGCGGCAATGAGGGCGGACGAACAACCCGACCCGATCCCATACAAGATGACGTCCGTCGTCACAGAAATTTTCCGGACATGGTCAATGGCGCCGATGACATCTTTCCATTCCATATAACCGAATCCTGTGGTGATTCCTTCGGACTCGCCGCTGTTTCGCTGATCAAACATGAAGACGTTAAAACCGTTTTCAAGAAAATCCCTTACTAAGTCAACAGTTTCCACATTGAAAGCCATACGGTTCGATCCGGTTCCGTGAATAATGATTACGGTGCTCTTGGGATCGGCTGTCTTGAAAAACCATCCGGAAAGATTGGTCTGCTTGTCAAACGACTTGAAGCTTGTCGGCGAATATGGCGGCAAGATGTTCGACGGTATGTTGGAGACCGGTGTCTTATCCGCCTTCATCATGCTGTTTGCGCTCGCCGCGGTCAGCAGGATAAAAACAATGGACACAAACGCGATTACGCTCAAAATTTGCGCAAGTCCAACAACGACTCGCTGAATAGGAATTCTTGCGCCCGGTCTTCTGGTGAAACCTTTCGACATGATAAAAACCTTTCGACGATTAAAGCATTCGCTTCTTTCTCAAGATGTACACGGCCAGGAAAGCGCCGATGCTCCCTAATAT
>CAYGIB010000181.1:0-4467 GCA_964349735.1 uncultured Oscillospiraceae bacterium
TTCTTCTGTCGCGCCCTCCGCATATGCGGTTTTTACCCACGAAAACGAGGGATTGTACGCTTTTCGTGGGTAATTCGAAGAACGCTCCCGGACCCATTATTAACACCTAAAGTTCTCACTTTGTGAGTTCAACGACTCTCGTGCAACGCTTTGCAATATCTTCATCGTGCGTGATGATCATCATTGTCGTTCCGTCTTTGTTGAGCTTTGTTAGGATATCCATAATATTTTGCTCGGTCTGATTGTCCAGCGCACCTGTCGGTTCGTCCGCCAAGACGAGCTGAGGCTTTCCGACGATGGCGCGCCCGATGGCTGTCCGCTGTTTTTCTCCTCCGGAGAGCTCCGGCGGATAACGGTCGGCGAGGGATCGAATGTCGAGTTGATCGAGTATCTCCATGGTTCGGATGCGGCGTTCCTTTTGAGAGATCTTGGTTTCCCATAAGCCCATTTCAACATTTTCATATATCGTGAAGTCATTGATTAATGCAAAGTGCTGGACTATAATGCCAATTCGGTCGCGGCGAAAACGAACGCCATCCGAGGTCTTTCGAAGATTTACCGGTTCATCGAGAAATTCATATTCCCCATCGTCCGGATAATCTATGCCCGCAATGATATTGAGGAGAGTCGTTTTTCCTGAACCGCTTTTGCCCATTACGGCAAGCATCTCGCCTTCTTGAATGACCATATCCAGATGATCCAGTACCACGGTCTTGCGTTCGTCCTTGCCGTAGCTTTTGGTTATTTGTTTCAACTTCAGTAGCGTCATGAAATATCTCCTTCACTGTTTATCATGCGTATCATTCTGATTATTCATTTCGGCTTCTCATAAATACATCCAGATTGGCTTTTCCGTTGAGTATAAATATCGGAATCATCGATAACATCACAATCATAGCCATAACGCCCAAGATGTATAATGGCGAGATAAACATCCTGCCAAATTCAATGTAGGACAGTCCAATTACCGGTATCATGGCAATACCCGTCCAAAATGCCATTTCGATGATTAGCGATAGATTGATTTTCCAGAGTGGGATACCTGTAAGGAGCATCGTACAGTGCGTCGGCCTCTCTTTCATTGTTCGCTTGTATAGAATATTGCTCAATGCAACGAGACACAGAAGTCCGGAGACGATGGCTAAAAATAGCAATAAGGCGATGTTTTTCTGACTGACAATCCCGGTATTACTATACGCAGAACCATCAAACGGAGTGCATTGTATCGGATACCAACCATATTTTGCCGTAATCCTATTTATCTCTTCTTGAACATCGGTCCGGGGGTCCTTCAGTGATAGTGTTCCTCCGCTTAGCAGTAATAAAACACTCGAATCGGCCTGTCTATCATTCTCGTCAAGAAAAAACAATCTTGGAAGAATAACGTACCGATCCAAATTACATATTTCTAATTCATCGATTTCCAAGAAGGCGTTGTCCTCTAAAAAGCCGACGACTTCGGCCTTTCGGTTCTCGTAAACGATAATATCTCCAACGTCATAATATGGCATAAAGTCATAGCCCATAATCATCGCACACGTCTCGCCTATGACGGCATAATCATCATGTGTAAATGCTCGCCCTTCTTGAACCTTAATATTCTGCACATACATTAAGTGTTCGCTGATCTCTATTCCACCAACGTCCGTATCTCCGGGTGCCTGTTGGTTATAGATTGCGAACTGAACTTCAAAATCACTGGGAAGCTCTTCGACAAATATACTTCGAGGCAAGAAAAACCAACAAAAATAGTACGGGGTCCAGAGATTGCTTTCTTCTATCTCCTCTTTAACGCGCAAGGAGTCCTCGTACATCGGAGATTCCTTATTAAACGGATCGCCTTGCGCTTCATCTTCTATGGCAAAAATTTTATATTTTTGAGCCAGCCCTTCGGTTCGAAAATATCGCCGGTATTCGTACGAAGCAAACGAGTAGTTTTGAAGCATAATAAAGATCATCAATGCACATAGAATTAGATCCGCCAAAATAAGCAGATTCGCCTTCCAATGTGTGATGATCGTACGATTCATATTTTTCGCGAAAAATCTTAACACTGCTGGGTCACCTCTCGCAAGTCTGTACGTCGATCAAATACATCAAACAACACGAACCATATCGCCAACAAGGCGATGCTTGTTAAACTACAGGCAAGCAGAATTCGTACTGCCTCGGATTGCGGTAAGACGAAATAGTTGATTCCTACGAGTATCGCGCCCGTAAGAAGTGTTAACGCGATACCGGAAGCCCCCCAGGCAAGCAACGGCCAGTGCACCCTTCTGTTCACATTTTTCGTGCTGATTCCGACCACTTTCAATATGCCAATCTTGCGTCTCTCCGCTGAAAGAGCCTGGCTTAAGACGCTCAAATAAATGAAAATCAGCAACAATGCGACCACGGCTTTCAGATACGTTTTCATATACACATCACCGGTCACGGCATCGGTAAACGTCATTGGTAAATCCAGTGTTCGCATCGGAAGCTGAAGCTGACCTGAGGATACGAGCTGCATTTTCTCGAATACCGCGGACACATCTCCGGCTCCATCCACGTAATATCGCCCGATTTGCCGGTCTGGTGAAACCGCTCCCAAATTAATAAAATATAGCGCGTCAATCGTTGAATCATGTGCAATACCGGCAACGCCTATGACCTCGCACATCAGATCGTCTAAATAGATATATTCCTTATCATTTTCGAAAAACGTCTGCTCCAAAAGATCTTTGCCGATTACAGCCATCGGCTCACGAGTTAAACACTCTTCTGAAGTAAAAAAGCGCCCCTCCAAAATGGGAGGCAACATGACTTTCCCCGAGAAATATACGTAACGTCCTTTTCCCGTATGCACTGCTGAGAAATAGTCGGAACCCCCTGACGATAAAATCATCTCAATGTCGGTCAATCCGTTTTCCCCATATTGATTGTCCGGCAAAACATTTGCTTGCTGTTCCGTCTGCTCCTGCGCTTCATATGCCTCTATAAAGGATTGCAATTCTTCTTCTGTCTCAAAATATACATGCTGCGCACGGGTATCCTGACCCAAGTCCAGAGCGAAAAACACAGCGTTTCTGGAAATATATCCCCGATCGATCTGCTGATTGAGATTATATTCCGCATCAATGCCCAGAAAAAAGAACGGCAAAAAGCTCACGAAGAAAAAGAGCAAAAACGCGGAAAACCTGCTGTAGAAGTGAAGTGTTTTCATTTCGTATTTCCTCTGATATCTACAATCGACATATACTAACCTTATTAACCGACTTTACAATCGGGAGCGTAACTCGTCGGATAATCCGCCCAACCGGAAGTGACTTTTTTTGTTCCACCTGAAAATATATATACATAACTGCCCACACATGTTAAGGATCCGTTAGACCTTCTCCATGCTCCAGCAACATAAGCCGATCCTCCCACGACCTGCGCTTCTGCCGTGAACTGCTCTTGTCGATAAGACCCGTAATATCTGAATAAGCCCCTGTCTACTGTGCCTGGTAATAAGAACCCAACAGGACTTGCCATAACCGGGACAGATATCGAGACCAAAATTGCAATAGATACAATAACAACAATCAACCTTCTCCTGTTTTTCATTTCATTTCTCCTCGTGGTTCATTCTACAGCAGCTTTCCCGACACGAACGAGTATATCTCAAAAAAAAATATGGTCAACACCGTTTGATTTGTTATGTCTAATTTTACGCTCGTGAAACTCAACTATTCCATCCTCGAGACCGATGTAAATTTGGACACTCCCTTGGTAGCATGTGGCTCGAAAAAATCCGCTCCCACACCACATCATAACTAACTTCTCTCTCTGTTGAACAAGCGGAATTTGTGGTCATTTTGTGGTCAACATAAAAAAATAAACCCCCCAACTCCCTGATATCAAGGGGTTTGAGGGATTATTCCTAGAAAAACACTATTGTTCTGTTCCCTCAAGTTCCTACTCCCATTCAATCGTTAAAACATATTCTCTCATTTATATCGTGATATCTCCTCGGTACTGTCAAATTAAGTTCGCAACTTCATAGAACTCCATTACAGCTTACGCGGCTTCTTTGATCAATGGTTCAAGTGATTTTTCACTCGGATACGATTTCAGTATAGACCATTCTTCGGTATATTCGATCAGGTAGACGGAGATCAGACGAACGTATGAATCGGTGTTTGGAAAAATCCCGATTACGCGGGTCCTTCGTCGAATTTCCTTATTCAGTCGTTCCATGAGATTATTGGAACTTATTTTGCGAAAGTCCAGAGTCGGAAACGAATAATAGCTCAGACTGTCCTCCAGTCATTCTTCCAGAATGTCGATTGCGTTCGGAAAGCGACTGCGGTAGTTCTCAGCCAACTGTGAAGCCAATGCTTTTGCGTCTTCTGCCGTTCCGGCTTGCCAGATCAATTTCAGTTTCCCGGCGAAGGATTCTTTTTCCTTGTGCGGTACGTGCACCAGAATGTTCCGCATGAAATGTAC
>CAYGIB010000182.1:0-4453 GCA_964349735.1 uncultured Oscillospiraceae bacterium
AGGGTCCGATTCTGGACAAAATTAAGAAAATATCCGGAACACTTTCTATCGAGCTATCTGAAGAGCAAGGTGAGGCGCTTCTTTCGGCCATCCGATCACCTTGCTCCGTCATTACCGGGGGACCCGGTACCGGCAAGACGACAATCGTTGCGGTGCTTGTCCGATATTATATCGAGAAAGGTCAAAGAGTGGTCTTGTGTGCACCGACCGGGAGGGCAGCCAAAAGACTTTCCGAGGCTTGCGACTATACCGCAGGAACGATTCATCGCCTGCTGGAGGTCGGTCATCCGGATCGAACCGGAGCGGACGAGGCGATTTTCGGGCGAAACGAAGAGAATCCGATTGAGGCCGAAGTCGTTATCGTCGATGAAACGAGCATGCTCGACACAATCCTGTTGGCGGCACTCCTGAGTGCGCTTCCGAAGGATTGCCGAACCGTGTTTATCGGAGATAAGGATCAACTCCCCTCCGTGAGCGCCGGAAACGTGTTATCGGACATGATATCGTCGGGAAGAATTCCGTCTGCACGACTGCATACCATCTATCGGCAGGCGCAGCAAAGCCGCATCGTCAGGAGTGCACATGCGGTTCTCGGCGGAGGAGAGCTGGTTTTCGACCAATCACTTGATAGTGATTGCATGCTGGTTGCAAAGAGGTCTCCGGAGGAGATTGCAGAGGCGGTAATACGTTTGTATGCACATGTGCTCCCCGAGGTTTACGGGGTGGATCCTCTTCGTGAGGCCGTGGTTCTTTGCCCGTCTCGAAAAGGATCGGCGGGCATCGTGAACTTGAATCTTCTTTTGCAGAAAGAGTACGGTGTCTTGAGCGACCGATTTATTCAATCCGGCGGCTTCCGTTTCTGTATAGGTGATCGGGTGATGCAAACCAGAAACGATTACGATCTTTCATATGTTCAGGCAGACGGAGATGCCGGTCAAGGTGTGTTTAACGGTGAATTGGGCGTCGTCTTGAGTGTGGATCCTCATACAAGAGTTCTGGTGGTTGAACTCGACGATCGACGGGTCGTACGCTATGACGCCGAACATATGGAAGACCTCGAGCCGGCCTATGCGATTACCGTTCACAAGAGTCAGGGGAGCGAATTTCCGGTCGTCATTCTCGCGATACCGGGCGGGCCGCCCATGCTATATAACAGGAATTTGCTATATACCGCCATTACCCGAGCCCGTAAGATTCTGTTTGTCGTCTCGGACCGGCGAACTCTGGCGATAATGATTCGTAATCGCTCCCAAGCCGAACGAAGCACATCCCTCAAAGATTTCATGGAAATTTACGCGCGAGAGGGGAATCGGAGCGAGTGATTCGAGGCGAGGGCTTTGTTCGGAACATTCTCTTTCCGAAAACATGCGTTTTTTGCGGGAGTCTGATAATCGACCCAGCGGATTCCTCCGCGAGGTATCTTTTAACGATACTGTCGATCTGTCCCGGTTGCCTTTCTCATCTTCCGTTTAAGACATTTGATACGCACGAGATGCCATGCCTTTCCAACCCGTATGAGGGGGATCCGATATCGGATTTTACTGTTCTGGTTCCTTTTCGATACGAGGGAGAGATTGTATCGGCTCTTCGTGCACTGAAATTTCACGATGCGCCGTATATCGCCGAGACGCTGGC
This sequence comes from uncultured Oscillospiraceae bacterium, assembly GCA_964349735.1. GTDB lineage: Bacteria > Bacillota > Clostridia > Saccharofermentanales > Saccharofermentanaceae > JAAYCT01. The sequence continues at coordinate 1,636 of CAYGIB010000182.1, forward strand.
ATTTTTTATGGCTGAGTCGGCTCGACGCACCGAATACCTATTTGATGCGGTCATTCCGATTCCGCTTTCGGCCGCGCGGCTGCGTAAGAGAGGGTATAACCAGGCTGCGCTCTTGGCTCGTGCGATTGCGCGACATGTGGATTTACCTTGTCCGGAGAACTTTCTGCTGCGAACCCGAAATACGAAACAACAGAGCCGATACCATGATCCGGCGATGCGTGCCGTGAATGTTCACGGCTCCTTCGCCGTCCCGGATGACGTATCGGTTGATAGTCTGTCGGTGCTCTTGGTCGACGATGTATTTACAACCGGTAATACGTTGCACGAGGCCGCACGGGCTCTTTACCGGGCCGGGGTCGCTCAGGTTGTTGCGATTACCGCCGCCACCGGCCGAAGAGAAAATGACGGAAAAGGTTTTATGACGATCAAGCTTTCGAATATGAGCACTCACCGATAGGTCGAACAAATGACATGCGCATTTGTCTTGTGAGCGACGGGTTGTATTGGTATAATGAAATTGCCTGAGATGCCCGAGTCTCACATTTTTGAACCTTCATGACATTAACGGGAACCCGCGTCGGAGCAGAGCGGATCAAGCCTTGACACTTTTTTAAGTGCTCCCGGGAGGAAGATCTAAGACTGCCGCAGGGTACCCACCTGGCGTATTGCTGGGTGTCAAAAGGTGGGAATCGGCATACCAGGTGTTACTACCTAGAAACGGGCATACTGATGGGCTTAATTAAAGATGCGAAACAAATAGCCGAGAGAGATCCCGCTGCCCGGGGCATGATAAGCGTCATGTTGATGTACCCCGGGTTTCATGCGCTGGTTTATCATCGAATCGGCCATTTTTTTTACCGTCACCGCATATTTCCGATTGCCCGCTGGGTTTCTCAGACCGGCCGTTTTTTTACGGGCATTGAGATTCATCCCGGCGCCAAAATCGGCAAAGGACTTTTCATCGACCACGGAATGGGCACGGTCATCGGCGAAACGTCCGAGATTGGCGATAACTGCACGATATATCACGGAGTCACTCTGGGCGGAACCGGCCACTGCAAAGGGAAAAGGCACCCGACGATCGGCAACAATGTTCTGATTGGCGCGGGCGCCAAGCTTCTCGGTGCCTTTACCGTCGGAGACAACGCAATGATCGGGGCCAACGCAGTGGTTCTTACCGAAATTCCGCCCAAGGCGACGGTTGTCGGCATTCCCGCCAAGTTAGTTCGAATCGACGGACGTCCGATTGTCCACTCGAAAGAGCTCGATCACGCCGTGACCGCGGATCCGCTGGAACAGGAGCTATGTAAACTGATGCACCGGATTATGGCGTTGGAAAAGCAAACCGGCATTGTACCGCCGGAGAAACACCTTCCGAAAGTATGTGATCCCGATAAAAACGAGAAAGAAGGGACAGAGAGCTAAACTTTTGGCTCGGAAGTTTTTATTTCTCCTCATCGGTGCTAATATATTTCCAGATTCGATTGTAAGTTTTCGCTTTTCCGGAGGGACTATGAAGCTATATAACACCATGTCCAGAAGCAAAGAGGAGTTTGTTCCGTTGGAACCCGGGCGGGTGAAGATGTACGCCTGCGGACCGACGGTTTACGATTATTTTCATATTGGGAATGCAAGGGCCTTTATTAACTTCGACACGATGAGGCGGTACTTGGAGTATACCGGCTTCGAGGTGGAATTCTGCCAGAATTTTACCGATATCGACGATAAGATCATTCGCCGCGCCCAGGATGAGAGCACGACGATCGACGCGATTTCCGAGCGTTACATCAAGGAGTATTTTGTCGACGCGGACCGCTTGAAAATTCTGCGTCCGACTTATCAGCCGAAGGCGACGGAAACTGTCCCTGAAATGATTGATTTAATCCGTGAGCTTCAGGAAAAGGGCTATGCGTACGAGCTGGAGGACGGCGTCTATTATGATGTCTCAATGTTTTCCGATTACGGCAAACTGTCTCGCTACCATCTCGAAGAATTGGTGGAGGGCGCAGGCGAACGCGAGTCCGTACGGGAAGTCGAAGGAAAGAGAAATTCCGGAGATTTTGTCCTTTGGAAGAAGAAGAAGGAGAACGAACCCGCATGGCCTTCCCCGTGGGGGGAAGGTCGTCCCGGATGGCATATTGAGTGCTCGGCGATGATTCGCAAGCATCTGGGCGATACAATTGATATCCACGGAGGAGGACAAGATCTTATTTTCCCGCATCACGAGAACGAGATCGCTCAAAGTGAGGCGGTAACCGGCTTGCCGCTTGCCAAATACTGGGTGCACAACGCGTTTGTGAACATCGATAACGAGAAAATGAGCAAGTCGGCCGGGAATTTCTTTACGATTCGGGACATCGTTCAAAAATGCGAGTATCGGATTGTCCGCTTTTTTATCTTGACGGGTCACTACCGGATGCCGATTAATTTTGCCGACAGCCTCTTGTCCGCTGCGGAAAACGGCCTCAATCGAATCCGCGAGTCAGTCGTAAACCTGCGATTCACCGGCGGAAGCGTGGAGCGTATGAAGATAAAATCGGACGACAGAAGCTCTTGGGAGCTCATGGAGGCAATCGAAAAAGCTTCGCGTGATTTTCTCGACGCGATGGAGGATGATTTCAATACAGCAGATGCTGTTACCGCGATTTTTCAACTCGTCCGTACCGCGAATACGGCATGCCGGAATCCTTTCGTTTCGGTCGATTCACTTCTTTCAGCGGCGGATAAAATCATGGAGCTGGGGGGGGTCCTGGGACTTGATATTTTGGGTGAGGAGGATGAGGGCGCCAGGATTCCCGACGAGATTCTGCGTTTGGTG
>CAYGIB010000183.1:0-4438 GCA_964349735.1 uncultured Oscillospiraceae bacterium
CGCGAGTTGGAGCAATCCTTTTCGAAGGACAGCGCCCCTGAGGATTACCTGAAATACGCGCGGAACACCGAAACGCTTCAAGCAATCTATGATGAGTATATCTTGCTGAGTGCAGAAAATGAAAAAACATCGGAAGATTAATCCCGATGTTTTTTAATGAATATTCCCGAAATTTTGGAGTTCTGCCAGGCTTTATCCTCAATCACTCGTGATTGATCGCGATTGCTCCGCCGGCAAGCCAACGTAAATTACTCGATGTGTATGACCGATAGCTGCGTTTGTTCGGCTCCCTCCGTCATCTGTGTCGCTTCTCCGTTCAAAGAATCTTGGCCTGACGCTTCCGAGGACAGTTCGCTTCCGGAGTTTGGGATCAATGAGGTTTGAGTCGCCTGCGCCTGCTCCTCATCCCTATTTTTCAACCCGACCACGATGGATGCGGTCAGCAAAATGAGGAATAGAACCGTCATCGCAATCGAGATCATGAGCAGCTTCTCGATTTCTCGAGATGCCGGTCGGCGAGCGTTGCGAGCGCCGTCGGAACGCCCTCCGGACTCCGGACGGCGGCCTTGATTCGGCGATTGTTTATCCGCCAAGTATGCGAACGGAAAATCATCGACATCCCGTTTGCCCATATCCCCTCCTGATAGAAAATTCCGGATCAGGCCTTGCCGTCACACCCTAAGACCTCGGTAATCTTGCGGGCAACCATATTCTTAACGGCCGTACGTGCCGGCCCGAGATACTGACGCGGGTCAAAGTGTGAGGGATTGTCATTAAAATACTTTCGAATCACGGCGGTCATCGCCAGGCGAATGTCTGAGTCGATATTGATCTTGCATACGGCCATGGAAGCCGCCTTACGCAGCATCGACTCGGGAATGCCGATTGCATCGGGCATTGCTCCGCCGTTATCGTTGATCATCTTGACGTACTCCGGGATTACCGAAGAGGCTCCGTGAAGAACAATCGGGAAACCGGGGAGTCTCTTTTCGATTTGTTCCAAAATATCGAATCGGAGCTGGGGATTCTGGCCGGGCTTAAACTTATAGGCGCCATGAGAGGTTCCGATTGCAATCGCAAGGGAATCGCAGCCTGTACGCTCTACAAAATCCTGCACCTGGGCCGGGTCGGTATAAGAAGCGTCCTCTGCGGTCACGTTGACCGCGTCTTCGATTCCGGCCAAACGGCCAAGTTCGGCTTCAACGACTACGTTGTTGGCATGCGCGTACTCGACAATCTGACGTGTCAGTTTGATGTTGTCATCATAACTGTGGTGGGATCCGTCAATCATCACCGAGGAAAAGCCGCCGTCGATGCAGCTCTTGCACAGCTCAAACGTATCTCCGTGATCCAGATGAAGCGCAATCGGAAGATCCGTTTCCTTCAAAGCGGCCTCAACCAGCTGAATCAGATACGTGTGGTTCGCATACTTGCGCGCTCCGGATGAAACCTGAAGAATCAACGGGGCATTCAATTCCTTGCCGGCCTCGGTGATTCCCTGGATGATTTCCATGTTATTTACATTGAAGGCCCCGATTGCGTATCCGCCCTCATAGGCCTTCCGGAACATGTCCTTTGTCGTTACCAATGGCATAATATATCACTCCTTTAAGAAACCGAATCCGAAATTCGTTCGGTTGAATTTAACATCTAAATCATTTTACGGTCAAGCGTGGTATTCGTCAATCTTTATGATAAAATGGTTTTCGAAAGTGAGGGTAAAATTATGCAAAAGAAAGACATCGTTATTCAAGTCGTTCTCAGTATTGTCACCTGCGGAATTTATGGATTGTTCTGGTTCGTGTCCATAACCGATGATACCAACACAGTAAGCGAGCAAAAATCAACAGGAGGATGGATGGCGGTCCTTTTGACCCTCATCACTTGCGGAATCTACGGGTTATATTGGGCATATAAGATGGGTGAAAAGATCACCGCCGCCAAGCGCGCGCGCGGTCTCGGATTAGATTCGGAAAATTTGTCCGTTCTGTATCTGGTTCTCCAGTTGTTCGGTTTAATGATTGTTAATCAATGCCTCATGCAAAACGAGTTGAATAGTTTAGTCGACGCTGTATGAGAAACCGCCTGCTCCGGACGCTCCTGACGACGTTGCCACTGCTTGGATTCGCAGTTTTTTACGTACTGTTTTGGGTCGTTACCGGCGCGGGTCTGCCCTGCGTATTTGAAATGGTTACCGGTTTGTACTGTCCCGGATGCGGAAACGGGCGGATGTTTATCTCGCTTCTTCAGCTGGATTTCTATCAGGCTTTTCGGTTTAATCCGCTGACCTTCTCTGTTCTGCCCTTCCTGTTCGCAATCTTTCTGAAATATCAAATCGCGTACATCCGGGGCAAGAGTGCCTCAATATCGAAGGTCGAGCGTGTCTTTTTGATTTTCCTTGTATTTGCGTTACTTCTGTTCGGCATTCTAAGGAACCTTCCGCAATTTTCTTTTCTCGCACCAACAGAAATTTAAAAGAATTTCTTCTCTCGCACCTGAATATGTTTGAACGGGTATTATTAAAAAACAGGCGCTGACGATATTTTCGTCAGCGCCTGTTAATTTTACGAATCACCGAATTTATGGATGCTTTGTATCCACCGGATACGGAGTATCTTAAGATACGAAGTCTTCAAAGAATACGCAACCATATCCGTCCGGGACTTATTGCTCTCCCGCAGGGGAAGTATCGTCCGCATCGCATGCGGATAAAGGATTTGCCGTTTGGTCGGACTCTTCGACCCGGTCGGCAGCTTCGTCTTCTTCCTCAGCGTCTTCCAGTTCGAGTGCCTTCCGTTCGGCTTCGAATTTCTCTCGAGCCATAAAGACCCGACTGATTTGTTCTGTCTCCTCTTTCAGTTTCAAAAAATCCGAAACAGACGCTAAATCGTATGATGACGTCTGGTAACATGCGTCATCATGAACATTATCGAGAATCAGGTACATCCGCTGCGGCTTATTTCCACTTGCGCGAAGCTTTCCGATGGCCCGCTGTGCTTGGTCGGGTTCCCCCTCGCGGCAATCGAACTCCTCAAAAGGAATCTTGAGCTTCCGGAACATGTACCGCAAGACTACTTCATTCTGTTCATAATCGACCGCAACGCGAAAGCCTGCAATCAGAAAAGTCTGGATAAAAACGAGCACACAAACAGCCAGGACAACACCAATCAGAAACAGCGACAGGTAATTGAGCAAACGGGTCGCAATCAAGTACCCGAAGGCTGAAAAGCATAATATCGCCACAACTGCTGTGATGATTCTTCTTAAGAGTATTTGCTTCGGATTGGCCGGAAAACAATGCACTGTATCTGTCGGAAGATTTTCACGGCCCGGCTTCCCCAACTCCGCCGTTTCCGGCAATGTGATGTCTTCGGTTGTATCGACGACCTGTAAGGGCTGCTCCTTTTCCATATGATTCACCTCCGTATTCGCTATGCCTGCTCACCGCCGAGCAAGGCAATCCGTTCCTTGATTCCCGTATGCATCCGGATGAACTTCTCGCGCTTCTGCCGCTCCGCATCGACGATATGAGCGGGCGCCCTGCCCATGAACTCCTCATTCGAGAGTTTCTTATCCACGCGATCGATCTCCTGCTTTAGATTATCCTTCTCTTTGCTCAATCGTTCAAGTTCTTTTTGTATATCAATTAAATCTTCAAGGGGCAGGTAGAATTCCCCGGATGAGAATACGGCAGTAATAGCAGTGGACGGGATACCCTTTTTATCCTTTCGAACTTCAATCGAAGAAACGGCCGCAAGTCTCTCCAGAAAAGGCTGACCGGTAATAAACATCTGCGTAATTTCGTCGTTTTCCGTAACCAGAATCGCACCGGCCTTGCGGGAAGGAGCGACGCCGAGGCTTGTCCGAACGTTGCGAATGGAGCGTACAGCGTCCATCAAAACCGTCATGAATTTCTCTTCGTCCGAGTAATCGAGTTCCTCAAAATATCGGGGCCAGTCGGCAATCATGACGGACTCGGAATTTTCGCAAAGGACGAGATTTCCGTATACTTCTTCAGATAAAAAGGGCATAAACGGGTGCAGGAGCTTCATCGCCTCCGCCAAGACGTAATTCAAGACATAAAGCGCCTCCTTAGCGGACGGATTCTCGTCATCGAAAAGCCGTGCCTTGGCGATTTCGATGTACCAATCGCAATACTCCTCCCAGACGAACGAATAGATCTTGGAAAGAGCGATACCGAGCTCGTATTTCTCGAGGTTGGCCGTAACTTCAGCGACGGTCCTATTCAGCCGCGACAGAATCCATTTGTCCTCGAGTGTGTAGTGCGAGGGATCGACGTCATCAAAGCTTAAATCCAGCGGACAATTCATTAAAACAAATCGCATCGCATTCCAAATCTTATTTGCAAAATTTCTGCCCGCCTCAATCTTTTCCTCTTGAAAGCGCTGGTCATTACCCGGTGCGTTTCCGGTGACCT
>CAYGIB010000184.1:0-4413 GCA_964349735.1 uncultured Oscillospiraceae bacterium
CGGAGAAGCTCGCGCGCTTCATTCTCGGTATTTTCTTTCAGCTCGTTGGCCGAAGCGGCGATTTCTTCGCTCTCCTTCTCGACCTGTACCTTAACCTCATTGGCGGCTGCCAAGACTTCATCGGCCTCACTCTGGATTGTTTCTTTATTCCGTACAGCCTCGGCAACGATTTCTTCCGCTTGCTTTTCGGCTTCCGAAATTTTCTCGTTCGCGGAAATTAAGATGACCTCTGCGTCCTTTTCCGCTTGAACCACCTGCTCATTTGCGGAAGCAATAATCGTTTCTGCGTCTTTCTGGGCTTGAGTCACCTGTTCGTTTGCGGATGCAATAATTTTCTCCGCCTCGCGATCCGCTTGAACCTTCACTTCTCGAGCGGAGGCGAGAATTTCCTCCGCCTCTTTCTCTAACTGATCCTTACTCTTTCTGTTCTCTCCGATTTCTTTCTTCAAAGAATCAAGATCGGCCTTTAAGGCGGCGGCCTGCTCTTCAAGACGGGCGGTCTCCTCTGTGGCGCGATCGGTCTCCGCGATTGCTTTCTTGGCCTCTTCAATATAAAGTGAAAGCTCCTTCTCGGCCTGCTTTTGTGTAGCTTCTATATCTCGTGCAACGGCCTCCACCTGCTGCAAGGCCTCATTATATTGAGTCTGGATCTCCGTCAGTTTCTGCTCTTCGAGTGAAAGTGCTTCCCGTTTTGCTTCGGCGGCTTCGTCGCGCGCTTTTTGTATCGCTGCTTGCTTGTCCGTATCGAGCTTGCCGGTGAGCGAGTCAATTTCCTGTTTGATTCGCTCAAACTCTTCTTGAGCAATTTCTTTCTCGCGTTGAGCTTCTTTGGCCAATTCGCGAATCTTCAGCGTATCTTCCTCGGCCTGCTTCGCCTCTTCCAGCATTTGTTGTTTTCTGGACATGGCGTCCTTATATTCCTTCTGAACCTGGACAGCTAATTTCTCGGTCTGAACTTCTGCCTCTCGAATGAGACTTGCATTTTCTTCCTCTCCCTGTTTGCGTGCCGCGTCCAGAATCTTCTGAACCTCGGCTTCGGCATCGGTAATCTTGCCCTTTTCCTCTTCAATCTGCTTGCGGACTGCATCCGCTTCCTTATCGAGCTTTGACTTCTCTTCGAGTGCCTTCTTCTTCAGGTTGACATAGTCCGATTCGATTCGAACCTTCTCTTCTTCATACTGTTGCGTCAGATTGTCAATCTCTTTCTGGTACCGCTCTTTCAACTCGGAAATGAACTTCTCTTCGTCCGCCTTCTTGTCTTCAACCTGACTTCTTTTATCATCCTCGACCTTAGTGATATATTCCTTGGCTTCCTTCTTTGCGGTCTCTTCACCTTCTCGGGCAGCTTTCTGAAAATCGTATTTGCACATAAAACAACGGGCGACGTTATCTCCCATCATTACACCGCATACCGGACATTTTTTCATCGCTGCCACCTCTTTGTTCAATGATTTTTGATTGTATCCGAAAAACCCAGATTAGTACATACTATTATACAGCTATCTTTGATGAACGGCATCCGCTGCCAAGCCCAACAAAAAAACATACGATGAACAATCCGCTCACCGGAGTGATTCATTTGCAAGGCTTAGAGGTACGAGCACAGTCACCGTCGGCGATGCTCCTCAGTTCCAATTATATCCCTGCCGAGACATCTCATCGATGAATTCCGGGTTGTTAAATAAGAAAACGTAATACAGAATCGCAAGCACAACTCCGATGATGATGGTCACTAAAGCGATAATATTTAGGATTCTGGCTGTCTTAAGCTTCGACTCCGCTTCTTCTACCGTCATCGCCTTGTTGGCTCCGGACGCATAAACCACCGCGATAATCGCGAAAACCAGCGGTACAATTCCATATGCACAACAACAAAGGAGTACGCTGATCACGATATTGATGACCGCAAAAATCATCTGGCCGGATCCGTCGGGTTTCTTCTGATATGTACCCGATGTGTACTGAGCATTGGGATTAATCTGTGCGGGGCTCTCTCCGGAATACTCCGAACGATACGCGCTCCGGCTGTCAGAAGTATATACGGAACTCTGCCCCGGAACGGCTGCCGAGTTCGGCGTGCCCCATCGGTTCGACTCATCAACTGAATCGGCCGGATCCGGAGCAATCGGCTCCCGGATGATTTTGTCTCCGCATTCGGGACAATAACTGGCGTTATCCGCTTCCGTACCGCAACTTACGCACTTGGTCATACCCTTACCTCCGATTTGCTCTCTTCATCTTTTTGCCATGTTCTTCTTTGCACGTCAAATCTTATTGAGTCCAACTATCAGCATATTTCATCCGGTATTCCCGCGTCAAGGGCTGTTTGCCGATTCGTTCATGGTTCAAGAAAAACCAGGACACTGTAATAGACTCCGTTATGAATAAGACACGCAACGCCGACGTGTGTGAATTCATTGCTCAGAATGTTATCCCTCTGGTAATCGAGGCTCATCCAAGCATCGAGCATCGACTCGGCACTCCGATATCCTCTTGCGATGGCCGAGTAGTATCTTGTGTATGAAGCGCCCCGATACGCCGTAATCATATCGGATCCGTCAATCCGGTAATGCATAAAGGAAAAAACGATCTCCGCCGAACGAATTCTGGCCCATTCCGTCATCTCCTCATCCGTTCCAAACGGATCCAGGTTATTTTTGCTACGGATTTCATTTGTTCGCAGTATCACCTCTTCTGCCAATTCCTCATCGTACACTCCGAGGTATTCGCCCGGTTCGATGGTGCCGGATACTTCTGTTTCCTCCTGCGCCTCGGTCAACGGCTCGTTTTCGCCGGTTTTTCCGGAACACGACGATAAAATGACCGCCGCGGTTACGCATGCCGTCACTCGAAAAAGATTCTGTCTCAAGCCTCTTTTCTCTGTCATGTTCGTCTCATATCCTTTCGAAAACCAACCGAATCCGCCGTTGGATTATCCCGCGAACAGCTGAACAAAGTACGCTTTCCCGTTAGCCTCGGCGTATCCGACTCCGATAAAAGTGAAATCCGAATTCAAAATATTCGCACGGTGACCCTCAGAATCCATCCATCCCTGAAAAATCTCTTCGGGCGTATACGCATCGAGCGTCCCCCATGCGATGTTTTCACCCGCAGTTGTATAAACCACTCCCTCGTCGGCCAATACCGTATGCCACTCGGTCCCGTCCGGTCGTGTATGTGAATAATAACTGCATAGTTCATTCGCGCGAATCTGTGCCGCTTGCCGGAGCGCCGAGTCGGACGTCGACAGCGATCCGGACCGGGCCTCGTTGGTAAGTCGCACCAATGCCGCAGTCCACTCGCTCCTCGTCAGCTCGGATGGCGCCTTGGTCGGGGTCGCCGTCGGCTTCGGAGTCGCGGTAGCGGTGGGCCGTGCGGTCGGCTTCGGAGTCGCCGTCACGGAGGGGCGTGCCGTCGGCTTCGGCGTAGCAGTCGGCTTTGGAGTCGGAGTCACGGTCGCGGTCGTACCCGGCGTCGATTCGTCCGTCGAACTCGGGTTCGAGTCGGAAGACCGGGTCTCATCAAAGGAAGTTTGCATCGCTTCAGAGGTTGGTGTCGCCGTTGATTCAAGATATGCCGTTTCGGTTTCAGTCGCTTTGTATATCGATTTGACGGACAGACATCCGGTCATGCTTGCTGCGGCCAGAAGCGAAACGGCAATACTTGCTATCGTAATCTTTATGGCGATTCCGCCGATATGTTTTTTCTTATAGAAAGCTTTCACGTCTGGTCCTCCGAATCGGCGACCGAATGTACTGTAATGGTCGCCGTGTTTCTCGTCATTTAATTTTATCACGCGTCGCCCCTTAGTATCCATCGCTTCACGAAAACGCTTTGTAAACAGATTTCTCTTTTGCATGCAAGTAGCTATTGAGCACGCAAAATTCAATTCTTTTTGCGCGATCAAATATTAAAGCTCGAAAACGGTTTCGAGAAAGCTTAAAAGCATTTGTCTGCGTTCTGCGGCTATCGTATAATAAAAAAGATAGGCTAATACGATGCCGTCCGGCAGGAAGGGGTTATGTGTGTCTTGCTTCACGGTCATAACAAGAATCGAAAGATTCGGACATCGTTTTCGCGCCATATGCGTGGTGTTAGCTTTGTGCCTGGCGGCGCCTGCCTTTTCTTCCTGTGCCAATCCTTTTCGAGCGATTTCCCGGGCTCCCGCGGACGGGTCCGCATACGGGGGCGAGGTTGTCGTCGGAATCACTCAGGAGCCATCGGTTTTCGATCCGCACACCGCCATTGCCGCGGGTGACGAAGAAATACTCTTCAATATTTTCGAGGGTCTGGTCAAATGCACGCCGGAAGGAGAATTCATACCCGCTCTCGCAACCGATTTTTCGATATCCGACGACGCGATGACCTACACCTTTACCCTTCGAGACGGCGTTGTTTTCCATAACGGAGAAC
>CAYGIB010000185.1:0-4412 GCA_964349735.1 uncultured Oscillospiraceae bacterium
GAGTTATATCAAGCATATACAGATCTTCGGGGCATGATGTCTCTTTGCGAGGATTTGCTCAGCGAGGTCGCCTTGCAGGTCACGGGATCAACCGAAATTACCTATCAAGGCACACCGATCAGCCTCAAGCCCCCATTTGCCCGGATTTCGATGACCGACGCCGTTAAGGAATACACAGGCGTCGATTTTTCTCTTGTGAATTCGGACGAGGAGGCGATCGCAGCGGCCAAAGGCAAAGGACTCGATCCGGAAGCCTCTTTTCGAAGGGGAGAAGTATTGAATCTGCTTTTCGAGGCATTCTGCGAGGACAAGCTCGTTCAACCGACCTTTGTATACGATTATCCAATCGAAGTGTCTCCGCTTGCCAAAAAAATCAAAGGTAACCCGGGCATGGTAGACCGCTTCGAGCTCTATATCGGCTGTCGTGAATTCGCGAATGCGTATTCAGAGCTCAATGATCCGATTGATCAGCGGGAGCGATTTGCCGACCAGATCAAGAAGCGTGCGGCCGGCGACGACGAAGCCAATTTGCACGATGAGGATTTTTGCGTTGCGCTGGAGTACGGTATGCCTCCGACCGGCGGAATGGGAATCGGTATTGACCGATTGGTCATGCTGCTTACGGATAACGCATCCATTCGAGATGTGCTGCTTTTCCCGACAATGAAGCCGCTTGAGTAATACAAGGAGGCTTTGAATGCAAGATCATAAGGAAGCTCAAAAAAATATCGAGAACCCGCTCGATTTGATGACCGATAATCATATCGACAGTTATGCTGCTCAAAACGAGGCATTGCGATTTTTCGGTCTCGATGAGACCGCGACCGATTACGAACTCGAGCAGAAATACTTTCAGTTCATAAAAAAATATCGCGGAGATCCGAAGGCGAACAGGAACAGCCTTGCCGAAATAAATGAAGCATACGATGTCGCGTCGGGTAAGAGACGGGATAGTGTTCGTCAAGAACTGGCGCGCGCAGAAGCTTTCAAGCTTTTCGGTCGAACCTTGAAGGAGTGGCGCGTCCATTTCTATTATTCGTGGTGGAAGTATATCCTGATTGGATTCGCGCTCCTCTTTTGCTTCTTCGTGGTGAAACATTTTTTCTTCACTCCGAAAATTGATTTGCGCATCGTCGCATTCGGACACTTTGAAAATTACGGATCCCAAATCGAGGAGTTTTCTAAGGAGAGACTGGATTATATAAAGCCAATAATGTTTTTATCCAATATCGTGGTCGATAATTCCGAACCGGACGATGAATCGACGTTTCACGGAAGTATTTCGTCGGCCGCATACCTGTCACTCGAAAATGATGTATTAATCACGGATGCCCGAACGTTTCCATTCTTTCTTTTCAACTACTTTCCATTGGACGACTATTACGCCACCTTGCTTTCCGAGCTATCCGAGGATCAAAAGTCCAACATCATACCGATGTGGTTTTCTGTCGCCGAATACTATGAGCTCGAATATGAATACGGGTTTGTTGAAGAACTTGAGGAAATAACCGAGGAAGATCGACAACGTCACATTTATGGCCTGTTGATTAAGGATCCGGAGCTCATTCAGGCGATGGGCTTCGAGAACCGTTGGACAAACAACGAGCCATCTATTGTTTTTTGCATCTCGCAGAACGCCCCGGATAAAGAGAAATCCTGGACATTTATTCGAGAGATACTGACTGAAAATGATTGGTTTTTTACCGAGAACGAGTCCTTGGCCTCTCAATCGTAACGACAGAGCCGACTACAAACCACAGGCGCTCTTCAGAGATTGAACCTCTTCACGCATCAATTCGCGCAACTCCCCTGGCATTTGATTCGGAAGCAACTGAATGCCGACGAAATCATATCGATGCAGAGAAATCACCTCGCGCCCGATAGAAGCCATCATGCGTCTGACTTGATGCGTTCTCCCTTCACGGATGATCAGGTTGCATCGATTCTCATTAATCGAAAAAAGATGAGCAGGCGCAAGAACCGTTTTTTCTCCCGGTCGGTCAGAGAGCACAAAGCCGGCTGCAAACCGTTCAATCTCGTCCGTACCGATGGGAGGACCGGAAAAGGTCACGGTATATGCCTTCGGCAAATGGTACTTGGGTGAAGTCATGCGATGGTTCAGCTCGCCGTCGTTTGTAAGGAGGAGGACCCCGGTTGTGTGGTAATCCAGACGACCGACCGGAGAGATTCCTTTCCCGCGAAGAGCATCCGGAATGAATTGCTGAACCGTCGGCAGTCGCGGATCATCCCGTGCGGTCAGACAACAGTCCGGCTTATTTAAGCACAGATATATGTATTCGGAATACATAAGGACCTGACCGAGAATCGCCAAGGTCGAGATGCGCTCCTTGGAGATGACGGTCGACGGATCCAATACAACGACACCTTCGACCGAAACCCCGCCGGAGCGAATCAGTTTCTTTATTTGGGAGCGGGTGCCAAAGCCCGAATTGGCCAAAATGCGATCCAATCTCATGCTTGGATTATAGCAAACCGGGCTCTCTTTTTCACAACGGGAGTGTTTTGTGCTATACTTTATTTGTATTCAACAGTGACGGAAATCGTTTGGAAGTGTGCCGTCGACATGTTTTCGTGTTTCTGCCGCATGTATTTACATACCGTCTCTTTGCCGGTTGCATAATGATGTGATGACACCAACAAATGAATCGAGGAATAATTGGCTGCAAGTATAATCAACATTGAAGACGGAATGCCACGAGTCGAGGCGGCGATGAAGAAACTTCGCTTCGAAATTAACACCATGCGCAGGATTGGCATTCATCAGGTCAAGGTGATTCACGGCTATGGCTCGTCCGGCCAGGGCGGGGTTCTGAAGGTATCTACCCATGAGTGTCTGCGCACAATGCTTGAAGAAGGCCGGATTAAGGCATACTGCCCCGGAGAGTTTTTCGGTCCGTTCGAGAAGTCCGGACGGTCATTGGTTGAGTTGTGCCCTGCGTTCCGGAACGACCCGGACTGGTCAAGAGCGAATGACGGGGTCACCATGGTTATTCTTAAGTAGCTGAGAACGATATAGGTTTGAAGACATAATAAACCCGATCTAATGCGGCGCCTCCCACAAAGGAGGTGCTTTTTCATGAATTTACATGGATTTTACGATTGATTACCTAAACTTAATCCTCTCATTAGACCAGATTGATATTCTGGCATCAGAAAAATGAGGAGGAAAAAAAGATGAGATTATCGTTTAGAAAAATTTTATTGACGATTGTTGTAGTTTCCGTTATTGCTGCTTCTGCATGCACGGAAATCGGTGCAACCCAAACGAAGACCGATTCACAAGGCGTTCTGAGCGGAGAGTTGACTCTCACAGGATCGACTTCGATGTCAGACGTCAGTAACGCACTCGCCGAAGTCTTTATGAAGAAGTACACAAAGGTTACGATTTCCGTGGGTGGTAACGGATCCGGCGAAGGCCCTACCGCGGTCAACGACGGAACGGCCAGCATTGGATTGCTGTCACGGGGATTGAAGGATTCGGAAAATCCGACCGGATTCGATCAGTATATCATCGGATTTGACGGTGTCGCCGTCATTGTTCATCCGCAGTCATCGGTGAAGGAACTTACACTTTCTGATTTAACCGATATTTTCTCGGGAAAAATCACCAATTGGAGTGAGCTCGGTGGAGCGGACGCGCCGATTCAATGCATCGGAAGAGAAGCGGCATCCGGTACGCGCGGAGCTTTTGAAGAAATCGTGGGTATTAAAGATTCCGCAGCGTATGCCGAGGAGCAAAACTCCACCGGTAATGTTAAACAGGCGGTCTCGAATAATCCGAACGCCATCGGATACGTGTCGCTGTCTTCTCTGGACGAGAGCGTAGCTGCCGTAAGCATTGACGGGGTTAGTGCCACCGCTGAAAACGTTGCATCCGGCTCGTATAAGCTTCAACGGCCGTTCCTGATGATTACCAGGAAGGATTCATCGGATGCCATTACGAAGGCGTTTCTCGAGTTTGTGTTCTCCGAAGAAGGCATGAAGATCGTTGAGGATGACGGGGTTGTCCCCAACAAGAAGTAAGAAGGGGTGCTCCTTTGGAAATGGCCGGTGCAATTCATCCCGTGATAAAACAAAAGGAAGCCAGGCGCAGATCTCTGCGCTTGGCATCCTCTGTTTCTGCAGTGCTGACTTTGTTTTTTCCTGCGCTCCCCTTCCTGTACATTATTTATGACGAATACGCTGTAAGCGTATCGGGCTATCTGGCCATCTTTTCAAGTATTCGGGTCAGCGAGACGGAGTTGATCGGATTCCCCTTGGGAATGCGGGCAATGATTATCCTGTCCCTGATTGCTGTCGCGGCCGGGCTCGCTGCAAACATTCTGAAAAAGTCTCTTCTTTCTACGGGAATGTTCGTTGCTGCCTTTGTTTTAGGAATCAGCCTGACCGCC